>DATCTE010000454.1:0-4665 GCA_036568085.1 Thiobacillus sp. | reverse complement strand
GTGCCGAGTTCGCCGAGGTCGAGCGTCAGCCGCAGCAGCTTGTCGGCGCCCTCGACGTGCTCGGCGTTGGCGATGCGCGCGATGCGCAGGTCGATCTTGGCGAAGTCGTCGATCGTGATCGTGTCGGCCACCGGCTGCGTGGCATGCACCTGCGCTTCGGCGTGGCGCGCCGGTGCGGGGGGCGGCGTCGGTTCGAGGTTCTGTTTGTTGGCGTCTACCATGGCTTCGATTGCTTTCGGGTCGATACGGGTCATCAGGTGGCTGTACGCGTTGATGCGGTGGCGGATGAACAGGCTCTGGGAATCTTCCCAGGCCAGCGGCGGAATGGCGAGGAAGGCCTCGACCTCTTCCGCCAGCTTCGGCAGCACCGGCTTCAGGTACAGCGTCAGCAGGCGGAAGCAGTTGAGCGCGACCGTGCAGACTTCATGCAATCGATACACCGCTTCGGGCTTCTTCGCCAGTTCCCAGGGCTTTTCGTCAGCCACGTACTGGTTGGCGCGGTCGGCCAGCGCCATGATTTCGCGTAGGGCCTTGGCGTAATCGCGTGCCTCGTAGTGCGCGGCGATGGTGCCGGCGGCAGCCTGGAAGTCGCCGATCAGTTCGAGGTTCGCCACGCCGTCGGCGAGCTTGCCCTCGAAATTCTTGTGGATGAAGCCGGCGGTGCGGCTGGCGATGTTGATGAACTTGCCGACCAGGTCCGAGTTCACCCGCGCGACGAAGTCGTCGAGGTTCAGATCGATGTCTTCCATCGAGCCGTTGAGCTTGGCGGCGTAGTAGTAGCGCAGCCACTCGGGATTCAACTTCTGCGCGAGGTAGCTCTCGGCGGTGATGAAGGTGCCGCGCGATTTCGACATCTTCTGGCCGTTGACGGTGAGGAAGCCGTGCGCATACACCGCGGTCGGCAGACGGTGGCCGGAGAATTTGAGCATCGCCGGCCAGAACAGCGCGTGGAAATACAGGATGTCCTTGCCGATGAAGTGCACCAGCTCTGCCTTGGAGTCGGCGCCCCACCAGGCGTCGAAGTCGAGGCCGTTGTCCGCTGCGTATCGGGCGAAGCTCGCCATGTAGCCCACCGGCGCATCGAGCCACACATAGAAATACTTGCCCGGCGCGCCAGGAATCTCGAAGCCGAAATAGGGCGCGTCGCGGCTGATGTCCCAGTTGTTGAGGCCTGCGGCGAACCATTCCTGCATCTTGTTGGCGGCTTCGCTCTGCAATGTTCCGGAAGTCGTCCACTCGCGCAGGAAGGCCTCGCAGTCGCCGAGCTTGAAGAAGTAATGCTCGGAATCCTTGTGTACCGGCGTCGCGCCCGACACGGCCGACACCGGGTTCTTCAACTCGGTCGGGCTGTAGGTGGCGCCGCACACTTCGCAGTTGTCGCCGTACTGATCCAAGGCGCCGCACTTGGGACATTCGCCCTTGATGAAGCGGTCCGGTAGAAACAGGTTCTTCACCGGGTCGTACAGCTGGGCGATGGTCTTGACGTCGATCAGCCCGGCGTCCTTGAGCGCGAGGTAGATCTTCGAGGCGAGCTGCCGGTTCTCATCCGAGTGCGTCGAGTAGTAATGGTCGAAGCCGATGTGGAAGCCGGCGAAATCACGCGTGTGCTCGTCCCACACCCGGCCGATCAGCGCTTCCGGCGTGACACCTTCCTTTTCCGCGCGCAGCATGATCGCGGTGCCGTGGGTGTCGTCGGCGCACATGTAGCGGCAGTCGTGGCCGCGCATCTTCTGGAAGCGCACCCAGATGTCGGTCTGGATGTATTCGACCAGGTGGCCGAGGTGGATGCTGCCGTTGGCGTAGGGCAGGGCGGAGGTGACGAGGATCTGGCGGGACATGGGCGAGCCGGAAGGCGCAAAACCGCCATTTTAACGCGAGCGGGCCGCGGCGCTCTTCAACACGCTGTTAAAAACGCGAGCCGGGCTGCCTCAGGAACTCGAGTTCGTCCGGCGTGGAGGGACGGCCGAGGATCGCGTTGCGATGCGGGAAACGGCCGAAGCGGGCGACGACGTCGCGATGCTTGCGGGCGTAATCCAGGAAATTGTCGAACAGCGCGCGTTCATCGGGTGCGGCTTCGTGCGCCAGGATTTCATACAGGGCCACGGATCGGTCCTGCATGGGCAACGACTCGGCATGTTCCAGCGGCAGGTAGAGGAACACCCGCTCGATCGGCGCCAGTTGCCGGTCTTCGCCTGCCGCCAGCGCATCCAGGCACAGCGCCAGCGACTGCGGGTCGGTGGCGAAGGCCAGCGGCTGGTCGCGGTGGATGTGATGCGGAAACTGGTCGAGTACGATCACCAGCGCCAGCCGGCCTCGGGGCGTGCCGGCCCAGTGATCGAGCCCGCCTTGGCTCGCGACTGCCAGGGTGTCGGTAAATTGTTCGATCACCCTTTGGTCATTGACCGGCGACTTGCCGAACCACAGCTTGCCTTGCCGTCCGGCAACCTCGGCCGCGCTGCCCGGTGCGCCGAACCAGAAGGCAAGCACGTTTTCGGGCGAGGCAGTCATAACGGGGATCGAGCGAGTCAGAAGATGTCGTCAGACAGGTCGTTGTGAGCGCCGTCACAGAACGGCTTGTCCTTGCTGTGCTTGCAGTTGCATAGCCACACCGTCGTTTTTTCCTTGATGACGAACGACATCGGTTCCAGACCGCTGCCTTCGTGCGAGCCGTCGCAGAACGGCTGCGTCATCGAGCGACCGCACGAACACCACCAGTATTCGCCGGGTTCGAGTTCGAGTTCGGCGGGATTGCGGTCATACACAACGGGTTCGGACATGCTTCGCTCCAGCGTAAAAACGCCATTCTAGACGCATTGGCCGTCTGCAAATCCGTACGGATTCTGGGGCAATTCTGCGGAAGGCCTGGCGCAACGACGTTAGGCTCCGCCCCCGAGCGCCTTGTAGAGCGTAACCTGGGCGTTCAGCAGTTGCTGCCGGGAGGTGACCACGGCCTGCTCCGCGCTGAAGGCGTCGCGGCTGGCGTCCAGCACCTCCAGGTAGCTGGCGATGCCGGCCCGTTCACGGGCCTTCACCCGTTCGAGCCGGGTCCGCTGAGCGCGCAGGTTGGCTTCCTGCGCGGTCAGCTGCTCGGCGTAGCCGGTGCGGGCGGCCAGCGCGTCGGCGACTTCGCGGAAGGCCTGCTGGATGGTTTTTTCGTAGTCGGCCACCCCCTGGACTTTGCGGGCTTGCGCCACCTCGAGATTGGCCTGGTTGCGGCCGGCGTCGAACAGCGGCAGGTTCAGCACCGGCTGGAACAGCCAGGCCTGGCTGCCGGCGTCGAACAGGCCGGACAGCGCACTGCTGGCCGTGCCGAAGTTGGCGGTGAGCGCGATGCGCGGGAAGAAGGCCGCGCGGGCAGCGCCGATATTGGCGTTGCTCGCGATCAGCCGCTGCTCGGCGGCGCGCACGTCAGGACGCCGCAGCAGCACCTCCGAGGGCAGCCCCGGCGCAAGCTCAGCCAGGGCAGGCGAGTTGGAGGCGCCAGGCGTGGCGGAGAGCGGGACGGCCATGCCGGTGAGCAGGCGCAGGGCGTTTTCCGTCTGCGTCTGCTGCCGTTTCCACTCCGCCCACTGGGCACGCACCGATTCGACCAGGCTTTCGGCGGCGAGCACGTCGAGATCGGTTGCCAGCCCTGCCTCACGCCGCTTGCGGATGAGGTCGAGACTCTCCTCGCGGGTTTTCAGGGTGTCGTCGGCGAGTCGCGTCTGTCCGGCGAGCCCGATGAGCTGATACCAGGCGCTGGCCACGTCGCCGATGAGACTGACGCGGAAGCTCCGGGCCGCTTCGTCGCTCGCCAGGTACTGGGCCTTGGCCGCCTCGTTCAGCGCAGCCACGCGGCCCCAGAAGTCCAGCTCGAAGGAAGTCACCCCCAGGCCGAGATCGTAGCGGCTGGTGGTGCGCGCTGTCCCGAACCCAGTAAGGTCGGCAGGCGTATGGGTGCGGTTGGCGTCTGCCTGGGCCTCCAGCGTCGGGAAGCGGTCGGCGCGCGCGACGCCCGCGAGCGCCCGCGCTTCCTCGACCCGCGCCAGGGCGATCCGCAGATCCCGATTGTTGGCGAGCGCCGCCTCGATCAGCGTATGCAGCGCCGGGTCAGGGAAGTAGGCGCGCCAGTCGGGCAGGGCCGATGCGCCCGTGTCCGGCACGTCCGCTGCAAAATGCTGCGGTACGGGTGCGGCCGGGCGTTCGTAGGCCGGGATCAGCGAGCAGCCGGCCAGCAGTGCCACGGCGATGAGCGAGGCAGCGGTGGGCAGGCCCGCGGCAAGCCGGGCAGGGCGACCGGAATCAAAATTGCGTTCAGTCATGTTTCGTTGCCTCCCGAGGCCGGGTGGGGAAGAGCTTGCGGATCACCACGAAAAACACCGGGACCAGGAAAATGGCCAGCAGGGTTGCGGCGAGCATGCCGCCGACCACGCCCGTGCCGACGGCGTGGCGGCTGCCTGCGCCTGCGCCGCTCGAGATGGCGAGCGGCAGCACACCCAGGATGAAGGCGAAGCTGGTCATGAGGATGGGCCGCAAGCGCAGGCGGCAGGCTTCCAGTGTGGCGGACACGAGATCCATGCCTTCATCGTGCAGCTGGCGGGCGAACTCGATGATGAGGATGGCGTTCTTAGCGGACAGGCCGATGATGGCGATCAGTCCGACCTTGAAGAACACATCGTTGGGCAG
>DATCTE010000453.1:0-4096 GCA_036568085.1 Thiobacillus sp. | reverse complement strand
TACCACCGGTTTTTTTTGTTGCCATGTAAGTCGATCGTTCACAGTATCTAAAATCCTTCTTTGAACTGTATGCATAGATGCATTATTATGCATCTATGCATACAGTTCAGGTAAAACCCCAGGAAATATTTCAGGCACTCGCCGACCCGACCAGAGTCCGCATCGTCCGGCTGTTGGCCGAGACAGGCGAAGAATCCTGCCTGTGCGAATTGGTGGACAGCCTTCTGGAACCCCAGTACAAGCTCTCGCGCCAGGTCAAGGTGCTGCGGCAGGCAGGTTTGTTGTCTGCGCTAAAGGAAGGTCGGTGGGTCTATCACCGGCTGGTTGAGGGCATCCCCTATCTCGACCGCTTGTATGAGGCACTCAAGGTGCTGCCTGACGCCGACGGAAGCTTTGCCCGCGATGTCGAGCGCTTCCGCCAGCGAATGTGCCTAAGAGAGGCCGGCCGCTGCCGCATCGGCATCCAGACGCCTGAACTGGCGGCGGGAGGCGAGTGATGGCGTGTTCGTGCTCCGTGTCATTGTCCGCGCCTAAGGTGGCAATGCCACCGCCGTGGAAAAATCCGCAGGTCGTAACATCGTCCACTTCCGGGCTTCTGCTCGCGCTGGGCTTTATCGGAGGCTACCTGGGGCTACCCTACACCGCCGCAGCCCTGTTGTATGTGGCCGCGGTCATCATCGGCGGCTACTACTTCGGCCGCGAGGCGCTGGAGGAACTGGTCAAGGAGCGCGAGATCGGCATCCAACTGCTGATGTCCGTCGCGGCCCTCGTCGCCGGCGCGATGGGGCAATGGCTGGAAGCCGCCACGCTAGTATTCCTGTATTCCATTTCCGAGGCGGCGGAAGGCTACACCGCGGAGCGCACGCGCCACGCCGTCCGGGCGCTGATGGATCTGGCGCCGAAGACCGCCTTGGTGCGCCGGGACGGCCAGGAATCGCGCATCCCGGTCGAGCAGGTGCGGGTGGAAGACGTCTTCATCGTCCTGCCCGGGGAGTCGGTTGCCACCGATGGCGACGTGATCGACGGCCATTCTGCGGTCAATCAGGCGCCTGTGACGGGGGAATCGGTTCCCGTCGAGAAATCCCCGGGCGGCAAGGTATTCGCGGCCAGCATCAATGGGGAAGGCGCGCTGACGGTGCGCGCGACCAAGGCGTTCGCGGACAACACCCTCTCCCGCATCATCCATCTGGTGGAAGCCGCGCAGGCCAGCAAGGGTCGCAGCCAGCGCTTCATCGAGCGCTTCGGCAAGCGCTACAGCCCCGCCGTGCTGGCGGTCGGCGTACTTATCGCCCTCCTGCCGCCGCTCTTCGGCCTGCCCTGGGCGGAATGGCTGGCCCGTGCCACCGTGTTCGTCGTGGCCGCGGCGCCCTGCGCCCTGGTGATCTCGATCCCGATCACCCTGGTCGCAGCCTTGGGCACCGCCGGCCGCAACGGCCTGCTCATCAAGGGTGGCGTCCATCTGGAGAACCTGGCCAAGGTGCGCGTCGTCGCGCTCGACAAGACAGGCACCCTCACGATCGGCCGTCCCGAAGTCACGGACTTGCTCGTATTCTGGGGGCATAGCGAGCGTGAGGTGCTGGAAGTCGCTGCGGCCCTGGAGCTCCGCTCGCAGCATCCGCTGGCCCAGGCCATCGTGCGCCGCGCCCAGGCAGCCGGCCTCGAACCGGCGCCCGCCGAGGATTTCCGTTCCCATACCGGCGCGGGCGCCCAGGGCTTGGTGGGCGGCCGGCAGTTCTACATTGGCAGTCCCAAACTGTTCGCCGACTTGGCTGTTCCGTTTGGCGACACGATGGATCAGGTTCAACGCCTGCAAAGCCAGGGCAAGACCGTGGTGCTGCTCGGGACCGATTCTTCGATCCAGGCCTTGTTCGCCATCAGCGACCCCTTGCGCCCCGAGGCGGCGGATGCCATCGCCGAACTGAAACGCGCCGGAATAGAGCGGGTGGTCATGCTGACCGGCGACAATCCGCTGGCCGCCGCCGCCATCGCCGAACAGGTGGGGGTCGACGAGGTGCATGCCGAGCTCACGCCCGAGGACAAGACGCGCAAGGTCGCCGAACTGGAAGCCCGCTACGGCAAGGTGTTGATGGTGGGCGACGGAGTGAACGACGCACCCGCGCTCGCCGCCGCCCACGTCGGCGTCGCCATGGGGGCCGCTGGCACCGATGTCGCCCTGGAGACGGCTGATGTGGCGCTGATGAGCGACAACCTGGCGCGCTTGCCCTACCTCATCCGTTTCAGCCGCCGCACCTGGGGCGTGGTGCTGCAAAACCTGGGGCTGTCCGTGGTGGTGATCGGCTCGCTCATCGCCGGGGCGGTGAGCGGTTATTTCACCCTGCCGGTTGCCGTCCTCGCGCACGAGATCAGCGAGTTCGTGGTGATCGCAAGTGGCCTGCGCATGCTCAGAACCTGAACTATTCTTATTTTTTCACAAAGGAGTAAATGCATGAATACCCGGTACGGTTTTGGCAAGACGGTAGCCTCTTCTTTCGATGCGGCAATCGAGAAGGTCACCCAGGAGTTGCAAAAGGAGGGCTTTGGCGTACTCACGGACATCGACGTGGCGGCGACCCTGAAGAAGAAACTCAATCAGGACATGCCGCCCTACCGCATCCTCGGCGCGTGCAATCCGCCGCTGGCACACCGGGCGCTCGTAGCCGAGCCCTCGATCGGCCTGCTGCTGCCGTGCAACGTGGTGGTGCGTCAGGACGATGCGGGCAAGGTGCAGGTGGAATTCATGGATCCCAATGCGGTGCTCGATCTGGTGAACAAGCCGGAAATACATCAATTGGCCAGCGAGGTCAGGCAAAAGCTGGAGCGGGTCATGCAGGCCCTGTAACCCTTGAGGGGTAAGACATCATGCAGACAGGCAAATGGGCTTCGATCCTGGCGCTGGGTGTAGCCGTTACGGGCCTGGCTGCCCCGAGTGCGGCATCCGCAGGCGGGCTTGCCTCCGGCGAACGGACGATTCTGGCTGGCGGGATGGGGATGATGGGCGGAATGGGCATGCACCGGAACATGATGCAACGGATGATGGGGGGCGTGCTGCCTCCCGGGATGGACCCCGCCCGCCTACCCGAGTCCGATTCGTCGGGGGCGCACCTGCTGCAGCAATTCTGCATGCAATGTCACAACCTGCCTGGCCCGGGCCTGCATACCGCCTCGGAATGGCCCCAGGTGCTGGGCCGGATGAACATGCGCATGCAGATGATGGGAGGGATGATGGGCGTTGCGGCTCCCGATCCGGTGCAATTGGATATCCTGCTCGGATATTTGCAGAGGCATGCCCAGAAGCCCATCGATGCAGCAATGTACCCGGACCTGGACACGCCTCCAGGCCGGGCCTTCAGCACGACCTGCACGCAGTGCCACGCCCTGCCGGACCCGAAGCAGCACACTGCCGGGGAGTGGCCGGCGGTGGTCGGCCGGATGCGCAGCAACATGACCGCGATGGGGAAAATCGTCCCGGACGAGACGACGACCAATGAGATCGTCGATTTTTTGCAGCGGCACAGCGCGGACCAGAAATAGCGTGTGCGGCGGAACCAAGCTCTGGAGATCGGCATGATGTGGGAATACGGCATGGGTTGGGGATGGGGATGGTTCGGCATGATTCTGTTTTGGCTGGTGCCGATCCTGCTCATCGCGGTGGGGCTCAAATTTTTTTTCGGGGGCGGTATCCGTCCGAACCCGGGCGCTCGCGATGACCGGCAAGCGGCGCTAGACGTCCTGGATGAAAGATATGCTCGGGGAGAAATCGATCGCGAGGAGTTTCTCAAGAAACGCGACGACTTGAAGCGTGGTTAGGTGCCCGCGCTTGCGTGGGCGTTACGTGTCGTTTGGATCACCGAAGGAGAAACAGCATGAAAAAGATCGTGTTGGCAGGACTGACCGTGCTTTCGCTCACGGCCCCCGCGGCTTTTGCCCAGCAAGGCTATTACCCTTGCCAGGGCTATGGGTGCGGCATGATGATGGGACCCGGAATGATGGGTGGCTACGGCATGGGACCCGGCATGATGGGTGGCTACGGCATGGGTCCCGGAATGATGGGTGGCTACGGCATGGGTCCCGGAATGATGGGTGGCTACGGCATGGG
>DATCTE010000452.1:0-3428 GCA_036568085.1 Thiobacillus sp. | reverse complement strand
CATCCCCATCGCCGTCGACGTGGTGTGCGGCAAGAAGTTCGATGCCGCCGAGCCCGCCGTGCTGAAAGACGCCGGTGACGTGGCCGACGACGACATGATTTTCGACATCGGTCCGAAGAGCGCGCAGGAACTGGTCGACATCATCATGAAGGCCGGCACCGTGGTGTGGAACGGCCCGGTCGGCGTGTTCGAGTTCGATCAGTTCGGCGCCGGCACCAAGGCCATCGCCGATGCCATCGCCAAGACCAGCGCGTTCACCCTGGCCGGCGGCGGCGACACCATCGCCGCGATCCAGAAGTACGACATCTACGACAAGGTGTCGTATATCTCCACCGCCGGCGGCGCCTTTCTGGAATTCCTGGAAGGCAAGGTCCTGCCGGCCGTGGCGATCCTGGAAGAGCGCGCGAAGGGCTGAACTTGGCATACGGGGACAGACTTGCGTCTGTCCCCTTACTCCTCTCTTATAGGACGAACCGGCTCCATGATGCGTAGAACCAAGATCATCGCGACACTCGGCCCGGCGACGGACGATCCCAAGGCGCTCGACGAACTGATCCAGGCCGGTGTCGATGTGGTGCGCCTGAACTTCTCGCACGGCAGCCATCAGGAACACATCGAACGTGCACAGACGGTCCGCAACCGCGCCCGCGCGCACGGCCGCCAGGTCGGCGTCCTGGTCGATCTGCAGGGGCCGAAGATCCGCATCGACCGGTTTCAGGAAGGCAAGGTGATTCTCGAGGACGGCGCGCGCTTCGTGCTCGATGCGCGTCTCGCCGTCGATGCCGGCACCAAGGAACGCGTCGGCATCACCTACAAGCAACTGCCCGAAGACGTCTCGCGCGGCGACACGCTGTTGCTCGATGACGGTGCCATCGTGTTATGGGTAGAGGACGTCAACGGCCCCGAGATCGAATGCCGAGTCGTCGTCGGCGGTGCGTTGTCCAACAACAAGGGCATCAATCGCCAGGGCGGCGGGCTTTCCGCCAAGGCGCTCACCGACAAGGATCGCGCCGACATCAAGGTCGCCGCCGAGATGCGCGCCGATTACATCGCCATTTCGTTCCCGCGCAGCGCCGACGACATCAATGAAGCGCGCGAGCTGCTGCGCGTCGCCGGCGGTCATGGCGGCATCGTCGCCAAGATCGAACGCGCCGAGGCGATCACCAATCTCGAAGAGATCATCCAGGCCTCCGACGTGGTGATGATCGCGCGCGGCGATCTGGGCGTGGAGATCGGCGACGCCGAATTGCCGGCCGTGCAGAAACGCATCATCCAGGTCGCGCGCACGCTCGACCGCGTGGTGATCACCGCGACGCAGATGATGCAGTCGATGGTGGAAAGCCCGATCCCGACCCGCGCCGAGGTGTTCGACGTCGCCAACGCCGTCATCGACGGCACCGATGCGGTGATGCTGTCGGCGGAAACCGCCTCGGGCAAATACCCGGCCAAGGCCGTCGCCGCCATGGACCGCATCTGCAAGGGCGCCGAGCGTCAGCGCACGGCCATCAATGTCGAGCGCCGCGCCCTGATGCGTTTCAACCGTACCGACGAGGCCATCGCCAAAGCGGCGATGTACACCGCCAACCACTTGGGCGTGAAGGCCATCGCCGCGCTGACCGAGTCCGGCGCGACGCCGTTGTGGATGTCGCGCATCAGTTCCGGCATCCCGATCTACGCCTTGACGCGTCATGTGGAGACGCGTAGAAAGGTCACGATCTACCGCGGCGTGTACCCGGTCAGTTTCGATGTGACCACGACCGATCATGCCGAAGTGAACCGCGAGGCCATCGACGAACTGATGCGGCGCGGCGCGGTACGCGACGGCGATCTGGTGATCATCACCAAGGGCGACCTGGCCGGCGTACTGGGCGGCACTAACGCCATGAAAATCCTGCGCGTAGGCGAGCACGACCGCGCCGCGGCGGGCTAATTCCGGATAAATTGTATAGCTGACACCCGGGGTGGGCGGACCTAGAATAGGCCTCCGCCGCGCGACCGGTAACCGAATTCAACACGAATCCATAAAGACATCTCCGAGGAGAGCACCATGGCCCTGATATCCCTGCGTCAACTTCTGGATCACGCCGCCACTCATGGCTACGGCCTGCCGGCGTTCAACGTCAACAACATGGAACAGGTGAAGGCGATCATGGAAGCCGCCGCCGCCGCGGATTCCCCGGTGATCCTGCAGGGTTCCGCCGGTGCGCGCTCCTACGCGGGCGAACCGTTCCTGCGCCACCTGATCCTGGGCGCCATCGAAATGTATCCGAACATCCCGATCTGCATGCATCAGGATCACGGTGCCTCCCCGAGCATCTGCTTCCGTTCCATCCAGTCCGGTTTCAGCTCGGTGATGATGGACGGCTCCCTGATGGAAGACGGCAAGACGCCGTCGAGCTACGACTACAACGTCGACGTGACCCGCAAGGTCGTCGAACTGGCGCATGCCTGCGGCGTGTCCGTGGAAGGCGAGCTGGGCTGCCTGGGTTCGCTGGAAACCGGCAAGGCCGGCGAGGAAGACGGTCACGGCGCCGAAGGCACCCTGGACCATTCCATGCTGCTGACCGATCCCGATGAGGCCGCCGACTTCGTGAAGAATACCCACGTCGACGCCCTGGCCATCGCCATCGGCACCAGCCACGGCGCCTACAAGTTCACCCAGAAGCCCACCGGCAAAGTGCTGCGCATCGACCGCGTGAAGGAAATCCATGCGCGCATCCCCAGCGTGCACCTGGTCATGCACGGTTCCTCCTCGGTGCCGGAAGACTGGTTGGCGATCATCAACAGCTACGGCGGCGACATGGGCCAGACCTACGGCGTGCCGGTCGAAGAGATCGTGGAAGGCATCAAGAACGGCGTGCGCAAGGTCAACATCGACACCGACCTGCGCATGGCCTCCACCGGCGCCATCCGCAAGCATCTGGCCGAAGACCGCAAGAACTTCGACCCGCGCAAGTTCCTGAAGGAAGCCACCAAGGCCATGACCGCCATCTGCAAGGCCCGCTACGAAGCCTTCGGCTCCGCCGGCATGGCCAGCAAGATCAACAACGTGTACAGCCTGGAAGGCATGCAGAAGCGCTACGACAAGGGCGAGCTGGATCCGCAGGTCAACTGATCGCGCGCGTTGTTCAGTGTCATCGGAAAGGGCGGCCTCGTGCCGCCCTTTTTGTTTGCGCGGACGCGAAAAGAAACTTCAACCGCGAAGGACGCTAAGAAAATATTTAATGATGTAAAACCCTCTGAGCCGCCCGATCGTCGGACGCGGGCATGAACGACGACGGTTTTGCCTTTATCATTCGATAACGATTTCCTTTGTGCGCCTTTGCGTCCTTCGCGGTAAAAATCATGTCTTCAGATTTCCCCAATCTCCCCGACTGGGCCGAATGGCTCGCACAGGACGCCGACGGCACCTGGTGGGCCTACGAGGC
>DATCTE010000451.1:0-2357 GCA_036568085.1 Thiobacillus sp. | reverse complement strand
CGCCGCGGGCGCTGACCCGGACGGGCGAATCGAGCAGGCCGCGCCGGATGCCGGCTACCACGGCGGCGCAGGCGCCGGTGCCGCAGGCCAGCGTTTCGCCGGCGCCGCGCTCGTAGACGCGCAGGCGGATGTCGTGCGGCGTCAGCACCTGCATGAAACCGGCGTTGACCCGCTGCGGAAAGCGCGAATGCGATTCGATCGCGGCGCCGAGAATGTCCACCGGCGCGCTGTCGAGATCGTTCACCCGCAGCACCGCGTGGGGGTTGCCCATCGACAGCGCGGCGACGTCGATGACGTGCTGGCCGACCTTGAGCGCATAGGTCATCGCCTCGGCTTCCGCGGCGAAGGGAATGTCGGCCGGCGCGAAGCGCGGCGCGCCCATGTCGACGGTGACCTGGCCATTGGCAAGCAGGCGCGGCTCGATCACGCCGGACGCGGTTTCCACCCGGATCGCGGTCTTGCCGGTGAGGCCCTTGTCGTGCACGAAGCGCACGAAGCAGCGCGCGCCGTTGCCGCATTGCTCCACTTCGCAGCCGTCGGCGTTGAAGATGCGGTAGCGGAAATCGACATCGGCGCGGCCGGGTTTTTCGACCAGCAGGATCTGGTCGCAGCCGACGCCGAAATGGCGGTCGGCGATGCGGCGGCATTGCTCGGGCGTAAGCGAGACGGCTTGGCTGACGCCGTCGAACACGACGAAGTCGTTGCCGAGGCCGTGCATTTTGGTGAATTTCAGTTTCATGCCCTGTTGGGTATTCATTCGGTTTTGAGTCTGACGTAATCCTTGAGCAGACAGCGGTCCATCACTACCGTCATGCCGGCGGCCTGCGCCTGCTGCGCGGCATGGTTGGCGACGATGCCTTCCTGGATCCATATAGCGGGCAAGTGTAGCGCCAGGCACTGCTCGACGATAGCCGGCACATGCTCGGCGGCGCGAAACACGTCGACCAGGTCGACCGCGAACGGAATGTCGGCCAGGCTGGCATACGCCTTCTCGCCCAGCACTTCGTCCACCAGCGGGCGCACCGGCACGATGCGGTAGCCGTAACGCTGCATCGCCTGTGCCACGCGATAGCTCGGCCGCGCGGGCTGCGGCGACAGCCCGACGACGGCGATGGTTTTGACGCGATCGAGCAGCGCGTGCAGGGTGGCGTCGTCGGGATTGGCAAAGCTCATATAGGCAACTCCATCACATGGTCGTCCATCACGAAGCCGTGGCCGATGTCGAACACGCGCGATTCGACGATGTGGAAACCGTATTTCTGATAGGCGGCGATCGCCTGCGTGTTGCCGCGATTCACCTGCAGCCACAGCCGGCGCGCCTGCCGCTGGCGCGCCCAGTCCTGGACGGCCTGCAGCAGCGCGGCGCCGATGCCCTGGCGCTGGTGATCGGGATGAACGTAAAGCTTGTCGAGCTTGCAGTCCGTGCCGTCCAGCACGGCATGGGCAAAGCCGGCCATCGCCGGGTTCCGTCGCGCAACCCACCAGGCGTGGTTGGGGTCGTCGAGCTGCGAAAGAATGCGGTCGGCGGCGTAGCGTTCGCCCAGCATGACGTCGATCTGCGCCTGCGAAATCAGCGCCGGGTAGGTGGCCTGCCAGACGATGCGTGCCAGTGCGCTGACGGCGTCGACCTCCTGCCGCATCAGGCGGTGCAGGCTTGCATCACTCATACAGGCTGGCTTCGCCTTCGGGGCGCGTCTTGAAGCGGCGGTGCAGCCACAGATACTGCGGCGGCATCTCGCGGATGCGGTCCTCGATGAATGCATTCATGCGCGCAACGTCGGCTTCCAGGTTTTCGCTCGGGAAATTGTCCCACGGCGGGTAGAAGTGCAGGCGGTAGCCTTCGCCGCCGGGCAACTGACGGGTGATGACGGGTACGATCTGCGCGCCCGTGAGCCTGGCCAGCCGCGGCAGCGCCGAGAGAGTGGCGGCCTGGATGCCAAAGAACGGAACGAATACGGCGTTGAGGCGGCCCTGATCCTGGTCCGGCAGGTAGTAGAACGGCAGGGGGGCCTTCAGCGCCTTCAGCACCGGCTTGATGCCGTCCGACTTGGCGATCAGCACCGGCGCATGGAAGCGTGAGCGCCCGCGCAGCATCAGCCAGTCTGAGGCGGGGTTCTTCGAGGGGGCGTACATCGAGGCGATCTGGCGATCCATGCTGAGGCGCACGCCGCCCATGTCGAGTCCGACGAAATGCGGCGCCAGCCAGATCACCGGCCGCACGCCGTCGCCCATCACGGCGTCGGGGTTGTCGATCCGGACCAGGCGCCGCAGGCGCGCCTCACTCCCCCACCACAGCAGGCCGTGTTCGAGCACGGCGCGCATGGAGGCCTGATAGGTCTGCCGCAGCCAGCGGCGGC
>DATCTE010000450.1:0-6562 GCA_036568085.1 Thiobacillus sp. | reverse complement strand
CTGCTGACCCTGGGCCTGAGCCTGGGCACCTTCATGCAGGTGCTGGACACGTCCATCGCCAACGTCTCGCTGCCCGCGATTTCTGGCGACCTGGCGGTGAGCCCGAACCAGGGCACCTGGGTCATCACCTCCTTCGCCGTCAGCAACGCCATCGCCCTGCCGCTGACCGGCTGGCTGTCGCGCCGCTTCGGCGACGTCCGCCTGTTCGTCCTCTCCACCCTGCTGTTCACCCTGGCGTCCTGGCTGTGCGGCCTGGCGCCCAGCCTGCCCTCCCTGATCGCCGCGCGCGTGCTGCAGGGTGCGGTGGCGGGACCGATGATCCCGCTCTCGCAGAGCCTGCTGCTGAACAACTATCCGCCGGAAAAGAAGGGGCTCGCGCTGGCGCTGTGGTCCATGACCGTCATCGTCGCGCCCATCCTGGGGCCGATCCTCGGCGGCTGGATCACCGACAACATCAACTGGCCGTGGATCTTCTACATCAACCTTCCGGTGGGCCTGCTGTCGGCCTTCCTGACCTGGACGATCCTCGGCAAACGCTCGAGCGCGACCCAGGTGGTGCCGATCGACAAGGTGGGCCTGGTGCTGCTGGTGCTGGGCGTGGGCGCGCTGCAGATCCTGCTGGACAAGGGCAACGAGCTGGACTGGTTCGAATCCGGCACCATCGCCGCCCTGGCGGTCGTCTCCGTGGTGGCGCTGAGCGTGCTGGTCGTCTGGGAGCTGACCGACCGCCACCCGGTGGTGGACTTCCATCTGTTCGGCCAGCGCAACTTCCTGGTCGGCACGGTCATCCTGAGCGTCGGCTACCTGGTGTTCTTCGGCAACGTGGTGATCCTGCCGCTGTGGCTGCAGACCAACATGGGCTACACCGCGACCTGGGCGGGCATGGCCGCCGCGCCCATCGGCATCCTGCCGGTGTTCCTGTCCGCTTTCGTCGGCAAGTACATGCACAAGGTGGACCTGCGCATCTGGGCCACCTTCAGCTTCATGGTGTTCGCCGCGGTGTCGTTCTGGAACAGTCAATTCAACACCGACGTCACCTTCCAGCACATCGTGATCCCGCGCCTGCTGATGGGCTTCGGCGTCGCGACCTTCTTCGTGCCGCTGACCGCCCTGACCCTGTCCGGCATCCCACCTCAGATGATGCCCAGCGCCACCGGCCTGTCGAATTTCTCCCGCATCCTGGCCGGCAGTTTCGGCACCTCGCTCAGCATCACGCTGTGGGACCGGCGCGCCGCGTTCCACCACAGCATCCTGACCTCGCACGTCTCGGCCTTCGACCCGACGGTTGCCGATGCCCTCGGCAATCTGGCCAATCCGGCGACGGATCCGGCCATGCTGGACCGGATCACCAGCCAGCAGGCAGTGCTGCTGGCGACCAACGACATCTTCTGGCTGTCAGGCTGCTTCTTTGTCGCCCTGATGCTGCTGGTCTGGCTGGCCCGGCCACCCAGGCAGGGAGCCGCTCCGGTCGCCAGCGGGGCGCATTGAACCTGTTTTTCGGTCATGAAAGCGGAACTTTTTATGTTTCTTGCCTGCAAGCGAGGAACCAAAATCCAGCTTTCATTTCTACATGTCCTGCTTATATTGTATGTAAGCGCCTCGGGGGGTCCGCATTCTGGCGGGCTGACTGAGTTAACAGCCCAGCCGCGTTTAGCTTGTGCGGCGTTTTCTAAGAACTTTAAATTTGGAGCAAAAATATGAACCAGGCACGCTCGTACAAAACCCTTTCCATTCTTGGCACTTCGCTTTTTTGCGTTGCGTTGCTGGGCGGATGCGCCACGACCGACAATGTGACCAAGGCCCAGTCCACGGCGGACCAGGCGTTGCAGAAGGCCAACGAGGCTGACGCCAACGCCAACGCCGCCAAGGCTGCGGCCGCCCAGGCATCGCAGAAGGCCGATGAAGCCAACGCCAACGCCAACGCTGCCAAGTCGACTGCCGACCAAGCCAATTCCACGGCCGAATCGGCAAAAGCCGAAGTCGAGAAGCTGGCCGAGAAAATCGACCGGATGTTCAAGAAGACGATGCAGAAATAATTTCTGCAAGGCAGGGAGGGCGGGGATGCCCAGGCATCATCTGTTCTCTCACGCCATGCGGCATGCATGGCGATACCATGGTTCTTGCCACGACGAGTGGTTCCGGATGTCAGCGGATGACCACTCGGGTGCCCACGTCTATCCAGCGCGCAAGCTGCCGGAGTTGCCGGTTGGTGAGCGCCACGCAGCCGTCGGTCCAGTTGACTGCCTGCTGGACGCTGGGGTCGCCGCGGCCGAGACCGTGAATACCCAGCTGGCCTCCAAGCGGCGTGTTCTGAGGCGGAGTGCGATGGTGTCGCAAGGCCTGCATGATGGCGTCAAATTCTGCCTGGCTGATGTCTCCCTCGAAGTAGGCGAGGCGGGCAATGGGCGCTGAGGGATAATCCAGCCCGTAGAACGTACCGAAACGGCTCCGGCGATCTATCCACGACACATGGAACACGCCGCGCGGCGTGGTCTCGTCGCCCCGGCGATGCGATTCTGCAGCGCCGCCACTCCCGATGGAAATATTGTGGAAACGAACCAGCACGTGGTTTTTCGCGGAAAGAACCGTCAGGGTAAGCGCCTGGGTATCCACCAGGATCCAGGGTTGTCCCCCACTTGCCCAAGAGACTGCAGGTATCCACAGGACAACGGCGACCAACAACGCAGCTAAACAACGTCGCAACGAAACAACCCTCATGAGCGGTTTATGAAATCAACGCCTTGTTTAACGCTACCCGCACCCCTGCGCCCGGTTTCCGGTTGGCACAGGCTTGTGCTGTTGCTTCTGTTTTGGGCTGTCCCCGGATGGGGGGCGACGTTTCCCCTGCCCACCGATGGCAGCACGATCATCGGTCAAATTCATGTGGTGACCGCCGATTCGCGCAATACCCTGCTGGACATCGCCCGCCATTATGACCTCGGCTACGAGGAAATCACCCTCGCCAATCCCGGTGTTTCGGTCTGGGTACCCGGAGACGGAACCCGGATTGTCGTGCCCACCGAATTCATCCTGCCGCCTCAGCCCTGGGTCGGCATCGTCGTGAACATTCCTCAGCGTCGACTTTACTATTTCCCCCGCCACAAGGCCAACGAGCCGGCGACGGTGGTCACTTACCCTGTCGGGATTTCGCGCCCGGGCTGGTCCACGCCTTTGGGCAGCACCCGCATCATCGCCAAGGAAAAGGATCCTTCCTGGGTCGTCCCCAAGGACATTCAGGAGGAACACCGCAGTCAGGGTGAGACCGATTTTCCGGATTACTTTCCGCCCGGGCCCAACAATCCCATGGGCATGCTCGCCCTGGAAACCGGGTTTTCGCAAATTTTCATTCACGGCACCAACCGCCCCTGGGGGGTGGGCATGCAAGTGAGCCATGGCTGCATTCATTTGTATCCGGAAAATGCTGCCGCCCTATTTCCGGACGTGCCCGTCGGCACGCCCGTGCGTTTCATCAATCAACCGGTGATGGTGGGCGAACGGGGCGGGCTGCTCTATCTCAGCGTATCCAGCCCGATCGTCGAGTATCCCAGCCCAGAGGGGGGACTGTTCATGCTGACGATGGAAGCGTTGACGCGCTACACGCCGAAAATCGATTGGGATCGCGTGCAGCAGGTTGTCGAGGCCAGGCAGGTCATTCCCGTACCCGTCAACGCGGGCGCACCCAGCCTCGCCCACATCATCGCTGCCATCAAGCCTGAAAAATATGACTTCGAGCCCTATGGCATCGAGGCCAACGACGCGGCACCCCCAAGCGCGCCGCGCTGATCCGCGCATCGCGGTCGGGCAGGTGCGTCAGAGCCCGGGCGCGTCCATGAGTGCGCTGGCCGTCTCGCTGGCACGGAACCGGACTGCCCCATGCAGGTCAATGCCACCAAGCAGCCTGGCTGCATCGAGACTTTCGTATTCCAGACGACGTGATCCAGCACCCCTGTTTTTTTCAGCAACGCCTGACATCTCCCCGAACCCTTTCAGGGAGATCGGCATGATCAATCATGCCCACCCGACAGCGAACACATACGCCCCGAAAAGCAGCGCCCACGATGCCGGACCCGACGCGTATGCATGCCCGATCTGCGGACAGTTCGGCCTGGTACGGATTCGCCGTCGCTTCATCGACCGTATCCTGAACCTGTTCGTCAGACAGCGCCGGTTTCGTTGCACGCAGCCGGGATGCCAGTGGCAAGGCAACCTCCGCAGAAAGCGTTCACACGGGCAGCCCGGAGCGCAAAATTAAACGATACCCGCAATCAATTGATCTTCTAGAATGATCGGATCGGTGTGACGCTGTCATCGGATGCATCCAGCCGTCGCCCCTGTCCTGGGATGTGTATCTATCCTCTGAGGAGTCTTGCCCATGATCCAACTCAACGTGAATGGCAAACTGCAGCAACTCGATGTTGCGCCCGACACGCCGCTGCTGTGGGCGCTGCGCGACACGCTGCAGCTGACCGGAACCAAATACGGCTGCGGCGAGGCGCTCTGCGGTGCCTGTACGGTGCTTGTGGATGGCTCGCCGATGCGTTCCTGCTCGGTACCGGTGTCGGCGGTGGCCGGCCGCAAGATCACCACCATCGAGGCAGTGGACAAGCAGCGCATCGGCAAGGTGGTGCAGGCGGCCTGGCGCAAGCTGGACGTGGTGCAGTGCGGCTACTGCCAGTCCGGCCAGATCATGAGCGCGGTGGCGCTCCTGAGCCAGAACCGCAAGCCCAGCGACACTGACATCGACAACGCCATGTCCGGCAACCTGTGCCGTTGCGCGACCTATGTCCGCATCCGCGCGGCGATCCACGAAGCCGCCAAGGCCCTCGTCTAGGAGCGCGCGATGAACACACTCGAAAACCTCAGCCGCCGTCGTTTCCTGCAGGGCAGCGCCGGCCTCACGCTCGGTTTTTTCCTGCCCGGTCTTGCCGATGCTGCGGCCGCCGGCCCCGGCAAGGCCGGCGAAGGCATCATCGGCCCGATCCATTTCGAACCCAATGCCTTTCTACGCATCGGCACCGACAACAGCGTGACGGTCATCTCCAAGCATCTGGAAATGGGCCAGGGCACCTACACCGGGCTCGCCACCATCCTGGCGGAGGAACTGGATGCGGACTGGAAGGCGGTGCGCGTCGAAGGTGCGCCGGCCGACGCCAAGCGCTACAACAACCTGTTCTGGGGCCCCGCCCAGGGGACCGGCGGCAGCACCGCGATGGCCAACTCCTGGGAGCAGATGCGCCGCGCCGGCGCAGCCGGGCGCGCCATGCTGGTCAGTGCCGCAGCCATCAAATGGCGCGTGCCTGCCGCCGAGATTGCGGTGCGCGACGGCGTGGTCAGCCATGCGAAGTCGAAGCACCGCGCCACCTTCGGCGAGCTCGCCGTGGCTGCGGCAACGCTGCCCGTGCCCACGGGCCTGAAATTGAAAGACCCGAAGGACTTCCGGCTGATCGGCAAGCACGTGAAACGCAAGGACAGCGCCGACAAGACCAACGGCCAGGCCCGTTTCATCCAGGACGTCCAGCTGCCGGGCATGCTTGTGGCGATGGTGGCCCACCCGCCCCGCTTCGGCGCCACGGTCAAATCCTTCGATGCCGGCCGCGCCAAGGCGGTGAAAGGCGTGGTCGACGTGGTGCAGATTCCCCAGGGGGTGGCGGTGCTGGCGACCGACACCTGGAGCGCGAAGAAAGGCCGCGACGCCCTCTCGGTGAGCTGGGACGAAAGCCATGCCTTCACGCTCGGTAGCGACGAGATCCTCGCCCGCTACAAGGAACTGGCCAAGACGCCGGGGCTGGTCGCGCATCAGAGCGGCGACACCGACATGGTTTTCGGCAAGGCAGCCAGGGTCATCCGTGCCAGCTACGATTTCCCCTACCTGGCGCACGCCGCGATGGAGCCGATGAACTGCGTGATCCGGCTCGGCGACGGGCGCTGCGAGGTATGGAACGGCGAGCAGATGCAGACCGGGGACCAGCACGCCTTGGCCGGCCTGTTCGGCCTCAAGCCGGAGCAGGTGACCATCCACATGCTGTACGCCGGCGGCAGCTTCGGCCGGCGCGCCAGCAGCCAGTCCGACTACGTGCTCGAAGCCGCCCATATCGTCAAGGCGACCGGCGGCAAGGCGCCGGTGAAGCTGGTCTGGATGCGCGAGGACGACATGCGCGCGGGCTACTACCGGCCGCTGTTCCATCATGCGCTGGAGGCTGCCCTGGACGGCGCCGGCCGGCTGACCGGCTGGCGCCACCGCCTGGTGGGCCAGTCCATCATGGCCGGCTCTCCCTTTGCAAGCGGCATGATCAAGGACGGCGTCGACCTGGTGTCGGTGGAGGGCGCCGCCAACCTGCCCTACGCCATTCCCAACCTGAAGGTGGACCTGCACACGCCGCAGGACATCCCGGTGCCGGTGCTGTGGTGGCGCTCGGTGGGTTCTTCCCACACCGCGTATTCCACCGAGACCTTCCTCGACCAGGTGGCCGCGGCGATGGGCAAGGACCCGGTGGCGCTGCGCCTGGAACTCCTCGCCAGGCATCCGCGCCATGCCGGCGTGCTGAAACTGGCGGCCGAGAAG
>DATCTE010000449.1:0-4463 GCA_036568085.1 Thiobacillus sp. | reverse complement strand
GGTCGACCTGCGTCCCCCCGTCGAGGCTATCGAGGCGAGCTTCAAGTCGTCGGTGCGCAAGGACATCCGCAAGGCCGGGCGCAATGGCGTCAGCTGCTTTGCCGAATCGAATTGCGACCACCTCGCCGACTTCCTCGACATCTACTACCAGACGATGGAGAGAAACTCGGCGAGCGAGTTCTATTATTTCCCGAAGGAATTCTTCGCCAGATTGCCCGAGGCCCTGCCCGGGATGTTCAGTTTCATCTACGCCGTATCGGGCGATAAAATCGTTTCCTGTGAGCTGGTCCTGCATTGCGGCGATTATTCGCACTCGTTCCTTGGCGGGACACGCAAGGAGGCGCTGCCGCTGGCGGCCAACCCGATGCTCAAGTTCGAGATCTGCAAGGAGATGAAGGCATGCGGATGCCAGTATTTTCTGCTCGGCGGTGGCCAGGCGCCTGATGACGGCATCTTCAATTTCAAGAAAGCCTATGCACCTGGGGGCGTCTATCCATCGCTGGTCGGGGGTACCATATGGCATGCCGATGCCTACGACGCCCTTCGCCAGCAGATGCTGGCTGCCGGGTTGCCCGTGGCAATGAATCGATTCCAGTTCTACGACATTTGATGGAAACCCCGCCGATCGACAATCCGATAGAAAATTACTGGGAAACCCTTTTCGCCACGCGAGGCGGGTGGGGCGCCTATCCACCGGAGGAACTGGTGCGCTTCATGGCGCGCAACTTCGCCGCGCAGGATCGCGACGACCTGCGCACACTCGAGATCGGCTGCGGACCCGGGCCAAACCTCTGGTATCTCGCCCGCGAGGGTTTTCGCGTCGCCGGCATCGACTGCTCGTCGACCGCGCTGCGCATGGCGCGGGAAAGGCTGGAAGCCGAATCCCTGCCAACGGATGCCGAGCATCTCGATTTGCGCGTAGGCAATTTTGCCGCCCTGCCGTGGCCTGACGAAACCTTCGACGCAGTAATCGAGGTCGCCGCCCTTTATGCAAATCCAATTGCGGAGATTCGCCGCACCATCGCCGAGATCCACCGCAGCCTGAAGCACGGCGGGCTGTTCTTCGGCAAGCTGTTCGGCGAGCAGACGACCGGCAGCGACAGCGGCCTGGAAATCGAACCCGGGACGCGAAGAAACCCGGATCGCGGCCCCTGCGCCGGCAACGAGGTCGCCCATTTCTTCAGCCAGGCGGAGTTGGATGACTTGTTCGCCGGATTCACCAGTCTCAGCATCGATTCCGTATTGCGCACCGACAAGGGCGGCGAAACCAGGATATTCCACTGGCTGGTCACCGCGCGGAAGTAGCCCGATTACATTTTAAGGAGCATCACAAGTGAGTAAAAGAACCGATATGCAGGGCTCGACCATCAAGGCGAAGTGGAACTCCTCCGCCCATGAGGAAAGCATCCGCAGCGACATCGTCAAGTATTTCCACCAATGCCCGATTCCGGACCGGGAGATCCTGCAGAACCTGCCCTTGTTTCTCAGCCGGCAAAATCTCTCGCAGATCCTTTTTGTGCACGAGATCTACCAGCACATCGTCGACGTCCATGGCGTGATCATGGAGTTCGGTGTGCGCTGGGGTCGCAACCTGGCCCTGTACGAATCCTTGCGCGGGATCTACGAACCCTTCAACCACAACCGGAAAATAATTGGCTTCGATACCTTCGAAGGCTTCCCGTCGGTGGATCAGAAGGACGGTGATGACGACATCATTGCCGTGGGAGCCTACAACGTGACGCGGGATTACGTGGACTACCTGGTTAATGTCCTCGATTACCACGAGCAGGAAAGCCCGATTTCCCACATCAAGAAGTATGAAATCGTCAAGGGCGACGCGTCCGAGGGGATCACCCGCTACCTCGGCCAGCATCCGGAGACCATCGTCGCGCTGGCCTATTTCGACTTCGACATCTACAAGCCGACGCTGGATTGCCTCAAGGCGATCCGTGGCTGCCTGACCCGTGGCAGCGTGATCGGCTTCGATGAATTGAACAACGCCACCTACCCTGGCGAAACCCTGGCGCTGAAGGAAACCCTCGGCCTGTCGACCTACAAGGTGCGTCACAGCCGGTTCAGTCCGACCCAGTCCTACATCATCATCGAATAAACGGCCGTCCTACTCATTATGCGATTCGTGATCATGAGCCTGGGCAGCATCGGCCAGCGCCATCTGCGGAACCTTAGGGCGACCTTCCCCGACGCAGAAATCGCCGTCTGGCGCCGGGAGGGTGGCGCCGGGGACAGCATACCTACTGGCGCGGACCGGCTGTGCCTGTCGATGGACGAGGTGCTGGCGTTCTCGCCCGAGGCGGCAATCATCGCCAGCCCGGCCTCCGTTCACCTAGAGGCTGCCATGGCCCTGGCCGGGGCGGGGATGCATCTGCTGGTCGAGAAGCCCCTCTCGGTATCCACCTCCGGGGTGGACGAGCTGATTCGCCATTGCCATGAACATCATGCCGTATTGATGGTGGGGTACAACCTCCGCTTCATGCCCAGCCTGATACGGATGCGCGAGCTGGTCAGGGCTGGCGCGATTGGCGAGGTCCTCTCCGCGCGTGCGGAGGTCGGCCAATACCTGCCGGACTGGCGCCCAGGTTCCGATTTTCGAAATGGCGTCAGCGCTCGTGCCGCACTGGGCGGTGGCGCGCTCCTTGAACTGAGTCATGACATCGACTACATGCTCTGGATACTCGGCCTGCCGGCGCGGGTGACCGCGGTCGGCGGGAAGTTCAGCGACCTCGAATGGGATGTGGAGGACCTCGCGGAGCTGCTCTTGGAGTACGAGCGGCCGCGCCGCCTCGTCAGTGTCCATCTGGATATGCTACAACGCAGCCCGACCCGGACATGTCGCGTCGTCGGCACCGAAGGCGTGCTGGCCTGGGATTGCATTGCCGACCGGCTGGAGCAGTTCCATGTACAGGACAGGCAATGGCACCAGGTCGATGTCCCGCGCCTGACCGACAAGAATGTCATGTACATCGACCAGCTGACCACTTTCGTCGACTGCATCGAAACAGGTAAGCGCCCGCAGTGCGGCGGACTGGAGGGCCGGCAGGTGCTCCAGGTCGTCGATGCCGCCCGGATTTCCATGCAATCCGGGCGGGGAATCGATATTGACTGGGAGGGTGGTCCATGACGGGGCGGCGTGTTGCCTTCGTTTTCGCCAGGGGAGGATCGAAAGGCGTACCCAACAAGAACATTCGGCCGCTGGCCGGTAAACCGTTGATCGGCTATGCAATCGAGACGGCCCTGACCTGCCAGTGTTTCGACGATGTGGTTGTGTCCACCGACAGCGTCGAAATCGCCGCTGTCGCACGCGAATTCGGCGCCTCGGTGCCGTTCACCCGTCCTGCCGAGCTGGCAACGGACACAGCGAGCGAGTGGGAGGCCTGGCGCCATGCCATCCGTTTCGTGCAGGAAGCCTCGGGCCCCTTTGACACGTTCGTCAGCCTGCCGGCCACGTCCCCCTTCCGCAATGTTACCGATGTCACCGCCTGCGTCGAAATGCTCGAGGCTGACCTGGAGACGAGCATTGTCGTCACCGGCAGGCGCGCGGAGCGCAGTCCGTATTTCAATATGGTCAGCATGGATGAGAAGGGGTACGTTCACGTCGTTATCCCTCCGGAAAAGGTGCTGGTACGGCGACAGGATGCACCGCAGGTCTATGACATCACCACCGTCGCCTACGTTGCCCGACCCCAGTTCATCCTCGATGCCGCCAACATCTGGCGCGGCAACGTTAGGATGCACGAGGTGCCCGTGGAGCGAGCCCTGGACATCGATACGCCACATGACTTTTTCGTCGCCGAATGCATCGCCAAGGCATATCCCGGCATCCACCTGACTCGATAGGACACTGATTAGATCATGAGAACGCTTGCCGAACTCGGAAACCTGAAAGGACAACTGGCCCTGATCACAGGCGGTGCAGGTCATATCGGCCGCACTGCCGCCGCCGGTCTGGCCGAGCTGGGGTGCAATCTCTGCCTCCTCGATCTGGCGGAGAGCAATGTCGACGAAGTAGCCTCGGAGCTGCAGACGCAATGGGGCACCAAGGTCGTCCCACTGCATGTCGATCTTGAGATCGAGGCCGAACGCTGCAAGGTGCCGGCCTTCATTGAGGAACACTTTGGGCGCCTAGACGTCCTGATCAACAACGCCGCGTTTTATCCCAGGCAGAAGCTGGAGGGATGGGTCGCCCCATTCGAGGAGCAGCGGCTCGAGGTCATTCGCCGGTGCATCGAGGTTAATCTGACCAGTGGATTCCATCTTGCCCAGATCATGGCCGCCCCGTTGCGGCAAACGCGCGGACGCATCATTAACATCGGCTCGATCTATGGCGTGCTGGGGCCGGACTATTCCCTCTACGGCGACACCGGGATGGGCAATCCCGCGGCCTATGCGATGAGTAAGGGCGGCCTGGTCCAGCTCAGCCGCTGGATGGCCACCACGCTGGCCCC
>DATCTE010000448.1:0-5797 GCA_036568085.1 Thiobacillus sp. | reverse complement strand
GTAGTCGCCGTTGAGGTTGGGCATGGCCAGCACCGAGTACTCCGCCGGTCGCAGCAGGATCTGCTGGAACATGGCGTCGGCGATGCGGTCCTTGATGACGATCTTGCCTTCGGGCTGCTTGCCGTTGTACTTGTCCCACAGCTCGTCTTCGGTGATGGTCACATCGCCAAATTCCTCGGCGGCGACTTCATAGCACCAGTTGCGGAACGCGCCCTCGGTGAACTTCATGATGTTGCCCTTGTGCACCAGGGTCACCGAGCGGCGCCCGTTGTCGATGGCGTACTGGATGGCTTTGCGGATCAGCCGCTCGGAGCCCTCGACCGACACCGGCTTGATGCCGATGGCCGAGGTCGCCGGGAAACGGATTTTCGTCACGCCCATTTCCTGCTGCAGGAAGGCGATGACTTTCTGCACCGCCTCGGAATTCGCTTCCCACTCGACGCCGGCGTAGATGTCCTCGGTGTTCTCGCGGAAGATCACCATGTCGACCTTTTCCGGCGCCTTCACCGGGCTGGGCACGCCGGTGAAGTAGCGCACCGGGCGCAGGCATACGTACAGATCGAGCATCTGGCGCAGCGCGACGTTGAGCGAGCGGATGCCGCCCGAGGTCGGGGTGGTGAGCGGGCCCTTGATCGAGATGACATAGTCCTTCACTGCCTGCACGGTCTCGTCCGGCAGCCACTGGTCGCCGCCGTAGACCTTGACCGCCTTCTCGCCGGCATACACCTCCATCCAGGCGATCTGCTTCTTGCCGCCGTAGGCCTTGGCCACCGCGGCATCGACCACGCGGCGCATCGCCGGGGTGATGTCGACGCCGGTGCCGTCGCCCTCGATGAAGGGGATGATGGGCATGTCAGGCACGTTCAGCGTGTTGTCAGCGTTGACGGTGATCTTCTGGCCCGCGGCGGGAATCTGGATATGTGTGCTCATGGTGTCTCGTAAACGTTACGTGTACCCTTTTGGGTAAAATGGGACTTTGCCCCCATCCGAAGTGTCGCGTCTTATTTTGTTCAACAAACCCTACGGCGTGCTCAGCCAGTTCACCGCCGAAGGCCGCTGGCAGGGTTTGCGGGATCACCTCACGCTGCCGGGTGTGTACGCAGCCGGACGCCTGGATGCGGACAGCGAAGGCCTGCTGATTTTAACCGATGACGGCGCGCTCCAGAGCCGCATCGCCGATCCGAAACACAAGCTGCCCAAAACCTACTGGGCGCAGGTCGAGGGCGCGCCCGATGACGCCGCGCTGGAACCGCTAAGGCAGGGCGTCGACCTCGGCGACTTCGTCACCCGTCCGGCCAGGGCGCGCCTGATCGACGAGCCGGCCGGCCTGTGGCCACGCAACCCGCCGATCCGCTACCGCGCCAGCATTCCCACGGCGTGGATCGAACTCACGATCAGCGAAGGCAAGAACCGCCAGGTGCGACGCATGACGGCGAAGATCGGCTTTCCGACACTGCGCCTGATCCGCGCCGCGATCGGTGAATGGACCCTGGGCGCGCTGCAGCCCGGAGAATGGAAAGAACTGCATGTCTGAACCCAGTCTGAATTCACAATGGATGCCCCACGTCGTCGCCGCCGCCATCGTCGAGCGCGACGGCAAGTTCCTGCTGGTGGAGGAACACACGGCCGAAGGCCTGCGCCTCAACCAGCCCGCCGGCCACTGGGAACGCGGCGAGACCCTGATCGACGCCGTACGCCGCGAAGCACTGGAGGAAACCGCGCACCATGTCGAGCCGCTCGCCCTGCTCGGCTGCTACACCACGCACTATCCGCAGCGCGACATCACCTACCTCCGCTTCGCCTACGTCTGCCGTGACACCGGCGTCGACGCCGAACGCCCGCTCGACCACGGCATCGTGCGCGCCGTGTGGCTGACGCCGGACGAACTCGCCGCTCACCCCACGCCACATCGCAGCCCGCTGGTGATGCGCTGCGTGCAGGACTACCTGGCCGGGCGGCGCTTTCCGCTCGACTTCGTGAGCCACGCATGAGCGCGCGCGTCGTCGTCGGCATGTCGGGCGGGGTCGATTCCGCTGTCGCCGCCCATCTGCTGAAGCAGCAGGGCTACGACGTGCTCGGCGTCTTCATGAAGAACTGGGACGACGACGACAACACCGAGCACTGCACCGCGCGGCAGGACTTTCTCGACGTGCTGGCGGTGGCCGACGTCCTTGGCATCGAGGTCGAGGCGGTCAACTTCGCCGCCGAATACAAGGAACGCGTGTTCAGCTACTTCCTCGCCGAATACCAGGCCGGGCGTACCCCCAACCCCGACGTGCTGTGCAACGCCGAGATCAAGTTCAAGGCTTTTCTCGACGACGCCATCGCGCGCGGCGCCGAATTCATCGCCACCGGGCACTACGTCGGCAAGGGCCACGATCCGTTCGGCCGCGCCACGCTGCTGCGCGCGGCGGACAGCAACAAGGACCAGAGCTATTTCCTCTACCGCCTGAGCCAGGCGCAGCTCTCCCCCGCCCTGTTTCCGCTGGCCAGGCTACCCAAGCCCGAGGTGCGCAGGATCGCCACGCAGATCGGCCTGCCCAACGCCGCCAAGAAGGACAGCACGGGAATTTGTTTCATCGGCGAGCGCAACTTCCGCGAATTCCTCGAACGCTACCTGCCGCGCGATCCCGGCGACATGAAGACGCCCGAAGGCCGTGTCGTCGGCCGCCACCAGGGCCTGATGTACTACACCCTCGGCCAGCGCCAGGGCCTCGGCATCGGCGGGCAGAAGGACGGCAGCATCGAGCCCTGGTTCGTCGCCGCCAAGGACATGGCGAGCAACACCCTGATCGTGGTGCAGGGCCACGACCATCCGCTGCTCAAGCGCGCGACACTCGCCGCCGGCCAGCTCAACTGGATCAGCGGCGTCGCGCCCGATCCGGCCCGACCCTATACCGCCAAGACCCGCTACCGCCAGACCGATGCGCCCTGCCGCATTACCCGGCTGGAAGACGACACGCTCGAACTCGCGTTCGACGCCCCGCAATGGGCGGTCACGCCCGGCCAGTCCGTCGTCCTGTATGACGGCGACGTCTGCCTCGGCGGCGGCATCATTAACTGAACCCGCTACAATTCACGCATCCCAGCCTTCCATTCCATCATGTCGCACGACACCGCCCCCGTCCCCGCCGCCAACTTCATCCGCAACCTCATCGACGAGCAGAACGCCGCTGGCAAATGGGGCGGCCGCGTGGAAACGCGCTTCCCGCCCGAGCCCAACGGCTACCTGCACCTCGGCCATGCGAAGTCGATCTTCCTCAACTTCGGTCTCGCGCGCGACTACGGCGGCGTGTGCCACCTGCGCTTCGACGACACCAATCCGGAAAAGGAAAGCCAGGAATACGTCGACTCAATCGTCGAATCGGTGAAATGGCTGGGCTTCGACTGGGGCAAACACCTCTACTTCGCGTCGAACTACTTCGACACCATGTACGCCTGTGCCGAGTACCTGATCCAGTCCGGCCACGCCTACGTCGATTCGCTCTCTGCCGACGACATGCGCGCCTACCGCGGCACACTGACTGAACCAGGAAAAGACAGCCCCTACCGCAGCCGCAACGCGGAAGAGAACCTCGACCTGTTCCGCCGCATGAAGGCCGGCGAATTCCCCGACGGCGCGCACGTGCTGCGCGCGAAGATCGACATGGCCTCGCCCAACATCAACCTGCGCGACCCGGCGATCTACCGGATCAAGCGGGCGCACCACCACAACACCGGCGACACCTGGTGCATCTACCCGATGTACACCTATGCGCACCCGATCGAGGACGCGATCGAGCACATCACCCATTCGATCTGCACGCTGGAATTCGAGGACCAGCGGCCGTTCTACGACTGGCTGCTGGACAAGCTCGCCGAGGGCGGCTTCTTCCCCCGGCCGCTGCCGCAGCAGATCGAGTTCGCCCGCCTGAATCTGACCTACGTCGTGCTCTCCAAGCGCAAGCTGATCCAGCTGGTCGACGAGAAACACGTCAGCGGCTGGGACGACCCGCGCCTGCCCACCCTGGTCGGCGCGCGCCGCCGCGGCTACACGGCGGAAGGCTTCCGCCGCTTCACCGACCAGATCGGCGTGTCGAAGTCCGACGGCTGGATCGACTACAGCGTGTTCGAGGCCTGCCAGCGCGATGTGCTGAACGACTCCGCGCTGCGCCGCGTCGCCGTGCTCGACCCGGTCAAGCTCGTCATCGACAACTACCCCGAAGGCCAGTCGGAAGAGTGCTTCGCGCCCAACCATCCGCAGCAGCCCGACCTGGGCAAGCGCGCAGTGCCGTTCTCGAAAGAGCTGTGGATCGAGCGCGAGGACTTCATGGAAACCCCGTCCAAGGGCTACTTCAGACTTTTCCCCGGCAACTCGGTGCGGCTGCGCTACGGCTACGTCGTCACCTGCACCGGCTGCGACAAGGACGCCAACGGCAACATCGTTGCGGTGCACTGCGACTACCTGCCCGACACCAAGTCCGGCACCCCGGGCGCCGACTCGGTCAAGGTCAAGGGCAACATCCACTGGGTGTCAGCCGCGCACGCGTACGAAGCCGAAGTGCGCCTGTACGACCGCCTGTTCACGACCGCGCAGCCGGGCGGCGAAAGCGGCGATTTCCTGAGCGACCTGAACGCCGATTCAGTCAAGGTAATTCGCGCACAACTGGAACCTGCGCTGAAAGATGCCGCGGCGGAAGACCGCTTCCAGTTTGAACGGCATGGCTATTTTGTTGCCGACCGCGTTGACTCTAAACCCGGCGCGCCGGTGTTCAACCGGACGGTGACGTTGAAGGATTCGTGGGTGAAGGCAGAGAAGTAAAATTTTAGAATCGTCACCTGCCCTACTTGTTGACCATAGTGAGCAACTTAAGTCGCGTTTTCCTCAGAACAGTGGGGCGTCACTTCGTAACTCTGTCGTGCGTACAGAGGATGCCCGAACACGCAACCGATAAGGCTCTTGTTTTCTCCGGTTTCTTAGTTGACGCCGGCGGGGTTTGGTTCTACATAACCGCTGGGCACATACTGCGCGACATTCGTAAGTCTCTCGAAGCTGGTGGGAAGTTCGACATTTGGCGTCTCGACGACCAGACGGCGGGCAATCTTTTCGATGGAGCGGCAATACCATTTGCCTTTGAAATGGATAAGTGGCTCGTAATTGAGGACGAGGAAATTGGACTCGACTACGCTGCGCTCGTGCTCGATTCTTTTTACTGTAAGCAGTTGGAAGCCGGCGGCGTCATCCCTCTTAGCAACATTGCATGGAGTGATCATGTCACTGAGCATGATTATTTGGCTCTCGTTGGTATTCCCTCCGAGACCATTTCTTACGACGGAGAAACCATCATCATGGGGCGAGTCGCGCTAATGCCCGCAGAACTGGTCGACGAGCCTGCAACTGCAGGCCGTAAAAGAGAAAATCAGTTCTATGCGAGGCTGCAGGACATCGGTGATGTCCTGGACATTGACGGTATGAGTGGTGGCCCCATATTTGCATTCAAACGAATCGACGATAACTGGAAATACTCGGTCATTGGCATACAGAGCGCTTGGTACCCCAGCACACAGACTATCGCGGCATGTCCCTTCACATCCTTGGGAATCGCGCTTGAGGATATTGTTAAATCCAGCGTTCTCACCGCCGAGGCTGTCTGATAACGCAACGATTTGCAGTGGCGGTGTTTCGACAAGACAGCGCTAATTCTTCAGACGCCCCCCAAACTTCCCCTCCGCCTTTGCCACCTTCGGCGCCACCACGAATTGGCAGTATGGCTGATACGGGTTCTGCTCGAAGTAGCGCTGGTGGTAGTCCTCGGCG
>DATCTE010000447.1:0-3142 GCA_036568085.1 Thiobacillus sp. | reverse complement strand
GGCGGAAGGCGCTGCTGCCCACCAGGCCGCGCGTGTACCAGGAGATGTGCTTGCGCGCCACGCGCACCCCGGTGACGTCACCATAGAAGCCGTACAAGTCGTGGATGTGCCCGAGCAGCACGGCGTGGATTTCCGAGACTTCCGGCTGTGGCAGATGAGCGCCGGTGGCCAGGAAATGCCCGATCTCGCGGAAGATCCACGGGCGCCCCTGCGCGGCGCGGCCGATCATCACGGCGTCGGCGCCAGTGTATTCCAGCACATGTCGTGCTTTTTCCGGCGTGGTGATGTCGCCGTTGGCGATGACGGGGATGCGGGCCTCCGCCTTCACTGCGCGGATGGTGTCGTACTCGGCATCGCCGGTGTAGCCGCAGGCGCGCGTGCGGCCGTGCATCGCCAGCGCCTGCACGCCGGCGTTCTCGGCGATTTTCAGGATGTTCAGTGCATTGCGGTGCTCGCGATCCCAGCCGGTACGGATTTTAAGCGTGACCGGCACCTCGGGTACGGTGGCGACCACGGCGTCGAGGATGCGGCCGACCAGCGCCTCGTCCTGCAGCAGCGCCGAGCCCGCCATCACGTTGCATACCTTCTTGGCGGGGCAGCCCATGTTGATATCAATGATCTGCGCGCCGCGGTCAACGTTGTGGCGCGCGGCTTCCGCCATCATCTTGGGGTCGGCGCCGGCGATCTGCACGCTGATCGGGTCGACCTCGCCCTCGTGGTTGGCGCGCCGCGCCGTCTTGGTCGAGCCATACAGCAGCGAGTTCGACGTCACCATCTCGGACACGGCCATGCCTGCGCCCAGCTTCTTGCAAAGCTGGCGGAAAGGCCGGTCCGTCACCCCGGCCATGGGGGCGACGATCAGGCGGTTCTTGAGGAGGTGGCGGCCGATACGCATAAGGGGTGGCATTTTACCCTTCTCGTGGGTCTCGACCAAGCGTGGAAAAATTACATTCCGGGTTGGAGATAGGCCGCATGAGCGACTACTATCAACAGGGCGACATTTCAACGATAAATGGAGGAAAAAGCATGAGTTTCATGTCTGAATTCAAGGCCTTCGCGGTCAAGGGCAATGCCATGGACCTGGCGGTCGGCGTGATCATCGGCGCCGCCTTCGGCAAGATCGTCGACTCCATCGTCAACGACCTGATCATGCCGATCGTCGGCGCGCTATTCGGAGGCTTCGATTTTTCCAACAAGTTCATCGCGCTCAAGGCCGTGCCGGAAGGCGTGGCGATGACCTTGGCCGAAGTAAAAAAAGCCGGGGTGCCGGTGTTTGCCTACGGTAACTTCCTGACCATCCTGCTTAACTTCATCATCCTGGCGTTCATCGTCTTCATCCTGGTCAAGCAGCTCAACCGCCTGAAGAGGGAAGCGCCCGCCGCCCCGGCGCCAACGCCGGAAGACGTCGTGCTGCTGCGCGAAATCCGTGACAGCCTGAAAAAGTAAGGCGGCGCGTACAACGTAAAAAGGCAACCCGGCCAAGCCGGGTTGCTTTTTTTCATGGGGACGCGAACGTCGGGGTCAGTGTGCGGCTTCCCAGTTGCGGCCCGCGCCGACGCCGACGCGCAGCGGCACCTTGAGTTCGGCGACGTTGCACATGTGCGCCGGCAGCTCGGCGCGCACGCGGTCGAGTTCGTGTTCGGGCACTTCGAGGATGAGTTCGTCGTGCACCTGCAGCAGCAGGCGGCTTTCCAGCTTGTCGTCGTCGAGCCAGCGCTGCACGGCGATCATCGCCAGCTTGATGAGGTCGGCGGCGGTGCCCTGCATCGGCGCGTTGATGGCGGCGCGCTCGGCGCCCTGGCGGCGCTGCGGGTTGCGGGCGTTGATTTCGGGCAGGTACAGCCGGCGGCCGAACACGGTCTCGACGTAGCCCTGGCTACGCGCCGCCTCGCGCGTGCGCTGCATGTAGTCGGCCACCCCGGGATAGCGCGCGAAGTAGCGGTCGATGTAGGCCTGCGCGGCGGCGCGCTCGAGGTTGAGCTGGCTGGCCAGCCCGAACGCCGACATGCCGTAGATGAGCCCGAAGTTGATGACCTTGGCCATGCGTCGCTGATCGGCGCTGACGGCGTCGAGCGGCACGCCGAACACTTCGGCGGCGGTCGCGGTATGGATGTCGCGGTCCTCGGCGAAGGCGGTCAGCAGGCCGGCGTCGTCCGAGAGATGCGCCATGATGCGCAGCTCGATCTGCGAATAGTCGGCCGACACCAGCATGTGGCCGGGCGGCGCGATGAAGGCCTCGCGGATGCGGCGGCCCTCGGCGGTACGGGCGGGGATGTTCTGCAGATTGGGATCGGAACTCGCCAGCCGTCCGGTCACCGCGGTGGCCTGCGAATAGCTGGTATGCACGCGTCCGGTGGCCGGGTTGATCATCTGCGGCAGCTTGTCGGTGTAGGTCGACTTCAGCTTGGCCATGCCGCGATAGTCGAGGATCGCCCGCGCGATGGGATGGTCGAGCGCCAGTTGTTCCAGCGTTTCCTCGTCGGTGGACGGCGCGCCGCTCGGCGTTTTCTTGACGACCGGCAGGCCTTTTTGCGTGAACAGGATATCGCCGATCTGCTTGGGCGAGCTCATGTTGAACGGCTGTCCGGCTTCCTGGTACGCGCGCTGCTCCAGTTCCAGCATCTTGCGGCCGAGCTCGCCGCTCTGCGCGGCAAGCAGGCTGCGGTCGAGCAGCACGCCGGTGCGCTCCATGCGGAACAGGATCTCGGCCACCGGCAGTTCGATGTGCCGGTAGACGAAGACCAGCTTGTCGGACGCCGCGATCCGCGGCGCCAGCGCATCGCGCACGCGCAGCGTGACGTCGGCGTCCTCCGCCGCGTATTCGCTGGCGCGCTCGATCGCGACCTGCTCGAAGCCGATGCGGGCCGCGCCCTTGCCGGTGACGTCGTCGTAGCTGATCGTCGCCAGCCCGAGGTGGCGCGACGCCAGGTTGCCGAGTTCGTGCGACTGATGCGCTTCGATCACGTAGGACTGCAGCAGCGTGTCGTCGATCACGCCGCCGAGCGCGATGCCGTAGTTGGCAAACACGTGGCGGTCGTACTTGAGATGCTGGCCGATGATCCTGGGGTTGGGGTTTTCCAGTAAGGGCTTGAGTTTCGCCAGGGCGGCATCGCGATCCAGTTGCGCCGGCGCGCCGGCGTAG
>DATCTE010000446.1:0-6354 GCA_036568085.1 Thiobacillus sp. | reverse complement strand
TGTCGCCGGTAACGCCATTCAACGACCTCAGCGACGCCAACCCGCAAGAGACCTTCGACTATGTCGTCGCGCAGCTGAATCCGCTGCGGCTGGCTTTCCTGGATGTGCTACAGGGAACCGGCGGCGCACCCAGGGAGCAGTGGCTCCCGTTTGATTACGACAGGTTGCGTGTGCTGTATGAGGGCAACCTGATCCGCAACAACGGCTACGACTTTGCGACAGCGCAGGCAGCGCTGAGTTCAGGCGCAGCCGATGCGATCGCCTTTGGCCGGCTGTTATTGGCCAATCCGGATCTGGTCGAACGCTTCCGCCGCGGTGCGCCGCTCAACCCGCCTGACTACGCAACGTTCTACACGGGCGAAGCGAAAGGCTACACTGACTATCCCTTCCTGCAGGACTGAGTGCCGGGCGCTATTCGACTCGCTTGCAAGGGTTCGGGGCGGTGGATGGCGTAGCCCTGTGCATAGTCGACGCCGATCTCGCGCAGGCGCTGCAGGGTGGCATCGGTCTCGACGAATTCGGCGACGGTCTTCAGGCCGAGCACGCTGCCGATGCGGGTGATGGCCTCGACCATGGCGAGGTCGGCGGCATCGTCGACGATATTCCGCACCAGCGCCCCGTCGATCTTGAGGGAGTCCACAGGCAGATTCTTCAGATAGCTGAACGACGACATGCCGCTGCCGAAATCGTCCAGCGCAAACCGGCAGCCGAACTGCCGGAGGTGCTGCATCACCTCGCGAACACGTCCGAAATTGGCCACTGCCACGGTCTCGGTGATTTCGAAGCACAGTGCCGCGGTGGCCATGCGGGTGCGGCGCAGGGCATCTTCCAGGAAGAGGAGAAACCTGTCGTCGTTGAGGCTGGCACCAGACAGATTGATCGCATATTTCATTTCAGTTCGGTGCGCCGTGCCGGCCAGCAGGGGGCTGCGCGGGCTGTTCAGCAGCAGGTGCTGGATGACCCAGCGGTCGATCGCAGGCATCAGACCGTAGCGTTCGGCCGCCGGGAAAAACACGCCCGGTGCGACGATCGTACCTTCCTCGTCGATCAGGCGAAGCAGCATTTCGACGTGGCCGCTGCGCGTGTTGGCTCCGCCTTTGAGATCGAGAATATGCTGCTGCCACATCTGGAAGCGGTTTTCCTCCAGCGCCTTCTGCAGGCGCGTCACCCATTGCATTTCCTGGCGCTTGCCCTTGCAGGTTTCGCCGCCAAAATACAGCTGTACGCGATTGCGCCCGTGGTCCTTGGCGACATAGCACGCCGCGTCGGCTGCGCTCAGCGCGTCTTCCGCAGAGGCAGTGTCGCCATCAATCGCGCATACGCCGACGCTCGCGGTGATCTCGAAACCGTGTCCGCCCCAAGCGAAGCGATAGCGGGACACGGTTTCGCACAGCGACTCCGCCAGCCGCATCGCTTCTTCAATGTCGCGGTCGTGCAACAGCAGGCCGAATTCATCGCCCCCCAGCCGAGCGATCACATCGCGCGGATTCACCAGCCGCTTCAGGCGTAGCCCAAGTTGACGCAATAATTCATCGCCGGCCAGGTGGCCGCAGGTATCGTTGACTATCTTGAACTGGTCGAGATCGACATAGATCAGGGCATGCGGTCCACGATCGGCCGGCAGCGTATCGACCAGTGTGCGCAGGCGTTGCTGGAATTCGCGCCGGTTGACCAGCCCGGTCAGATCGTCATGGCTGGCATGGTGCCGCAGCGCAGTTTGCAGCACCATGCGGTCGGTGACATCGCGCAGAATGCCGATCACCAGTTCGCCAGCTTCCAGGTGCACGCGATTCATGCTGATTTCGACCCAGCGCGGCTCGCCGCGCGGCGGCCGGATCTCGGCCTCGAAACGTGCAGTCTGTCCGTGCAGGGCGGCGCTGAAATGTTCGCGGAACTCGGCCTTGGTCTCGGCCACGCCAAACAGTTCGGTAATCGGTAACCGTTCGCCATGCGCGGTCAATTCGGCTTCGTCGACCCCGAGCCACGTGGCCAGGAGGGAGTTGGCCACGTGAAATTTCATCTCGTCGCACACGACGAATATGCCGTCGCTGGCGCTGTCGATATAGGCACGCAGCAGTTCCCGCTCGATTTCAGGTTCCAGGTACGGAGTGCAGGCTGTACCTGGCTTTGGCGGGACGTTATTCATGAAAAACTCGGGTAGGGCACTGCAGTTCTAACGGCTACCGAGGACAACTCTTGAGCGGGTTCCGGCCGCCATTTCCCCTACAAAAGAAAGGGTTAGGGTGGGCTGCCCCGGCGGGCCAGACGCTGGGCGATGGCTTCGTAGTCGGCCACGGCAAGCGCTTCCGCGCGCAATCCCGAGTCGATGCCGAGCGCGCCGAAATCGTCGGGTGTCATCAGGCTTCCGAGCGTATTCCTGAGCGTCTTGCGGCGTTGCGAAAACGCGGCAGCCACGACGCGCGAAAACAGCGCTTCGTCGAGCGGGACGATCTCGGCCGGTGTCTTGGGGATCAGGCGCACTACCGCGGAATCGACCTTGGGCGGCGGGTCGAAGGCGGTGGGCGGGACGTCGAGCAGCCATTCGAGATGGAAGCGGCGCTGCAGCATGATCGACAGCCGCCCGAAATCGGGCGTGGACGGTTCGGCGACCATGCGCTCGACGACTTCCTTCTGCAGCATGAAGGTCATGTCGCGGATGTGCGCGGCGAATTCCATCAGGTGGAACAGCAATGGCGTCGAGATGTTGTAAGGCAGGTTGCCGACGATGCGCAGGTCGTGGCCCAGTGAGCCGAAATCGAACTTCAGCGCATCGCAGCTGTGCACGGTGAGGCGATCGGCAGGCCAGGCTCTTTGCAGGCGCGCGACGATGTCGCGGTCGAGCTCGACGGCATGCAGGTGCGGCAGGCGTTCGAGCAGGGGCCTGGTGAGCGCGCCGAGGCCGGGACCGATTTCGACGACGGTATCGGTTGCCTGCGGATGAATGGCGTTGACGATGGCGTGGATGATGCCGTCGTCGATGAGGAAGTTCTGGCCGAAGCGCTTGCGTGGGGTGTGCATGGTGGTGAATGGTAAGCGGTGAACGGGGAGCGGTGAGTGAAACGGAAGGGCTTTTTCCGCTTACTGCTTACCGTTCACTGTTCACCATCCCCAGCGCCATGTCGATTGCGGCGAACAGGCTGCCTGCTTCCGCACGCCCGGTTCCCGCGAGGTCGAGCGCCGTGCCGTGGTCGACCGAGGTGCGGATGAACGGCAGGCCCAGTGTGATGTTCACGCCGGCGCCGAAGCTGGCGTACTTGAGCACCGGCAGGCCCTGGTCGTGATACATGGTCAGTACGGCGTCGCAGGGCTCGTGACGGATGCGCGAGAAGAGCGTGTCGGCAGGTTGCGGGCCGACCAGGTCCATGCCTTCCCTGCGCAGACGGTCGAGCACAGGTTCGATGATGTCGATTTCCTCGCGCCCAAGATGACCGGATTCGCCGGCATGCGGATTGAGCCCGGCAACGGCGATGCGCGGCGCGGCGATGCCGAATTTGCGCTGCAGGTCGGTGTGCAGGATGCGGGTCACCTCGATGAGCAGGGCAGGCGTGATGGCGTCGGCCACGGCGCGCAAGGGCAAGTGGGTGGTGGCAAGCGCGACGCGCAGGCCGCCGCCGGCAAGCATCATCACGACCCGTTCCGCGCCGCTGTGGTCGGCCAGGTATTCGGTATGGCCGGTGAAGGGGAACCCGGCATCGTTGATGACGCCCTTGTGCACGGGTGCGGTGACGATGGCGTGGTACGCCCCGTTCATGCAGCCCTCAATCGCGGCGTCGAGCAGGGCGAGCACGTGGGCGCTATTGTCGGTGTCGAGCATGCCTGCGGTGACGGGAACGGCAACCGGAATATGCCGCACGTGCAGCGCGCCGGCCTGATGTGCAGGCACGGCGTCGCCGGTGAGAAAGTCGACCGCGATGCCGAGTTGGGCTGCGCGGGCGCGCAAGACATGGATATCGCCGAGGACCGACAGTCGGCAGGGCAGCGCCTGCTGCGACAGGGCGACGCACAGATCGGGTCCGATCCCCGCAGGCTCGCCGGCGGTCAGGGCGATGAGGGGCAAATTCACGGCTTCACTCACCCCGGGGGTGTCCGGCTCAGTCGATCGGGCGGATTTCGACATAGGCGGCATCGCGGATCTGGCGCACCCAGTCCTGGAAGGCTTCGTCGGCCTTGCGTTCGCGGATGGCCTGGCGCGCCAGCAGCTTCTGGCGTTCCTGCGTGACGTCCTGGGTGCGGCGCGCCAGCACCTGGATCAGGTGCCAACCGAAGGGCGTCTGAACGGGGTCGCTGATCTCGCCAGGCTTGAGGGCGTTCATCGCCTTCTCGAATTCAGGCACGGTGTCGCCGGGGTTGATCCAGCCGAGGTCGCCGCCCTTGGACGCGCTGGCGTCTTCGGATTGCAGGCGCGCCATGTCCTCGAACTTGGCACCGTTTTCGATGCGTTCCTTGAGTTGCAGCAGGCGGTTGCGGGCGTCGGTTTCCGAAGTCAGCTCGTTGGTCTTGATGAGAATGTGGCGTGCGTGCGTCTGCGTCACGTTGAGCGTGGCATCGAGGCCGCGCTTGTCGATCAGCTTGAGGATGTGGAAGCCGTTGCCGCTCTTCAGGATCGGACTGACCTGGCCCGGCTGCAACTGCTTCAGGGCATCGGAAAACAGGGTCGGGATCTTGCCGCTGGCGCGCCAGCCGATGACGCCGCCCTGCAGCGCGTTGGGCGCATCGGAATAGCTGGCCGACAGCTGGGCGAAATCGGCACCCTTGTTGAGCTGGGCGATGATGTCCTCGGCGCGAGCACGGCGCGCCTGGATCTGCTCGGGCGAGGCGTTTTCCGGCACGGTCACCAGAATGTGGGCGAAGTTGTATTCCGTCTCCACGCCCTGTTGTGCCTGCGTCTGCAAATAGCCTTCGATTTCGGCGTCGCTGACGGAAATGCGGTTGTCGACGTCGCGTTCGCGGGCGCGTGCAATCAGGAGCTCGTTGCGGATGGTGGTGCGCATGCTGTCGAGGCTTTGTCCGTCCTTTTCCAGCGCAGCTTGCAGCCCGGCCATGTCAAGCTTGTTCTGCGCAGCGATGCGCTGCAGGGCGCGCTCGACCTGCGTCGGGTCGACGCGGATGCCGGTGGCGATGGCATGCTGCCGCAAGGCGAGTTCGGTGATCATGCGTTCGAGCAGCTGTTTCTCCAGCACTTCGCGCGGCGGCAGCGGCGTGTTCTGCTGCGACAGGGTTCGCACGACTTCGTCGTAACGCTTGGCGAGTTCCTGGCGTGTGATGACCTGGTCGTTGACGACGGCGACGATGTGGTCGAGCTCCTGCACGGCAGCGTGGGCCGGCAGCAGGGTCGACAGGGCGATCAGAAGCGCCATCACCCAGTGCGGGCGGCGCCATTCAGGGCGTTTGAATAATTTCATTGCTAGGCCTGTATCCGGGAACACTATGTTTCAAAACGTCGAGCGGGTTGGAGCCGATGCCACCCATTCCGTTCAACACCAATTGGAAGAACAGTGTGTCGGTGGACTGGTCCGTCTTGGTGGCCAGGCGTTGCACGACCCCGCGCAGCGCCCAGCACCCTCCATTGTATTCAAGTCCTGCCAGGCCCTCGACCAGTTTGCTGTCCTTGAACGAGTAGTTGTAGCGGAACATGCCGTACCAGCGCCTGGCGAGCGGCCATTGGGCGGACAGGTCGACCTGTTCCGTAGTCTGGTCGATGAAGCGGTAGCCCATATTCACCACGCGGCCGGGTCCGGGCCGGTAGGAGGCACCGAGGTTCTGGCGGATGGTGGTGCCGTTCTGGGTGTCGAACTGCCAGGCGGTGTCGATGCGCCAGTCGCGCGTGATCTGCCCGCTGACGGCGGCAAGCAGGTCGGTGGAATTGCTGGTACGGGGTGAGACGCCGGGCAGCGTGACCTGCTGCGCGCTGAAGTAATAGCGCTGGCCGAGGGTGACCTGCAGCCGTTCCAGTCCGCTGGCGGCCTCGGTGAAGCGGCTGGTGACGGCGACCGTCAGCTGGTTGGCATCGTTGATGCGGTCGCCACCGATGAACTGGTTTTCGGTGAACATCTGCGCGTAGCTGAAGTCCAGCTGCGCGGTATCGAATACCGGGATCGCCGACTGGTCCCGATAGGGTGCGTAGACATAGTAGGCGCGGGGCTCCAGCGTCTGCTCGTAATCCCGGCCGGCAAAGTGGAACGGGCGGTCGAAGGTCACGCCGCTGTCGAGGCTGAAAATGGGCAGGCTGCGGCTGATGTGCTGCACAGGCGCGCGGTTGTCCAGGGTGTAATAGGTGCTGTGCCAGCCGATCTGCGGCGTGAGAAAGCCGAATGAATTGGTGAGCGGCAGGCGCAGCGTGGGAAAGGCCAGCAC
>DATCTE010000445.1:0-5631 GCA_036568085.1 Thiobacillus sp. | reverse complement strand
CCGCCGTTTTTTTTGCTGCCTAAAATGAGCGCTTTGATTCAAGGCTGGCATCGTGACCAAGCAGAACATCCTGACCCGAGGCAAGAAAGTCCAAGCCAACCAGCTAGCCCTGGACGGGCGGTTCGAGGAAGCGTGTACCTTGTACCAGGCTGTAGGCAGGATCGATCCCAGCGATGTGGAAGTCTGGGCCAAGCTGGGCGCTACGCAATACCGGCTCGGCCGTTACCCTGAAGCCGAGACAAGCGCGCGCCGGGCGCTCAAGCTGGCCCCCCATCTGGCTTTTGCCCAACACACCCTGGCGCTCGCCCTGCAAGGCCAGGGCAAGCTGGATGATGCGGCCGCGCTCCTGGAGCACGCCCTGGCACTGCAGCCGAACTCTGCGGAAGCGATCACCAATCTCGCCCGGCTGCGAGAACAGCAGGGGCGCGTACAGGAAGCATTCGAGCTCTACCACCGTGCACTGGATCTGCAACCCGACTCCGCCTACGTGCAAGCCAAGCGCGCCGAACTGCTGGAAAAAGCCGGCCAGGTGGAGGAGGCAGAGGCGATCCTGGCCCGCGGCCTGGCCCGGGAACCCGGCCATCCCGTCCTCAACTTGGTGGCCGCCCGTGTGGACCGGCGCGCTGGCCGCCACGCGCAGGCGGTCACCCGGCTGGAAAATATCCTCAACCTGCCGGCAGCCCAGGAGAGCCGCGCCGAGATCCATCTGCTGCTTGGTCAGCTCTACGATCGCCTGGGCAACACGGACAAGGCTCTGCCCCACCTGATCGAGGGAAAGCGCCGTGTCGCGCTGGCTACCGATCCCAACAGCCAGAGCCGCAGCCGATTTCTGGCCCGCATCGAGACCACGCGCGCCTGGGTGAGCGACAATCCGGCGACGCCCCCCTCTGTCGTCGCCCAGGATAAGACCCCGATTTTCCTGGTCGGCTTTCCTCGCTCAGGCACCACGCTGCTGGAGCAGATCCTGGACAGCCACCCTCGCCTGCAGACCCTGGAAGAAAAACCCATGGCCGAGGTACTGGAGCAGGCCTTTCTGAACTTGACCGGTGGCGGGCCCGACGCGCTGGCCAATCTCTCGGAACCGCAACTCGCCCATCTGCGCCAGGTCTACTGGGCTGAAGCGGAACGCCTTCTGGATCGTCAGCCTGGCACGTTGCTGGTGGACAAGCTGCCGCTCAATATCGTGCGCGTCCCTTTGCTGTGGCGGGTCTTCCCCGACGCCCGCTTCATCCTCGCCCTCCGCCATCCCTGCGACGTCACTTTAAGCTGCCTGATGCAGAACTTCGGCCACAACGATGCCATGGCGGGCCTGGTTAGCCTCGACAGCATCGCGCAGATCTATGCCAGGGTCATGGGAAGCTGGCTCGACTACGCAGCCCGGCTGCCCCTGCACTGGCACCAGGTACGCTACGAAGATCTGATCACGAACCTAGAGGACGAGGCTCACTCACTACTGGATTTCCTTGGCGTGGGCTGGGATGACGCCGTGCTCGGTCACACCCGACATGCACAGGAACGCGCACTCATCAACACGCCCAGTTACCATCAGGTCATCCAGCCTCTCTATCAGCACGCCCGATACCGCTGGAAACGCTACCAGCCTGCCTTCACACCCATCCTTCCCACCCTGCAGCCCTTCATCCAGCAATTCGGCTACAACGAAACCGATGCAATCCCTGAAGCTTCAGCCCCATGCTGATCACCGGACGTGCCCTGTAATCTGGCAATAACCACCCTTTGATTGCAGCTTTGCCCCCTACAATAGACGCTTTCCATTTCAACCTCAGACAGTGGCGAAGAAGAACATCCTGACCCAAAGCAAAAAAGTCAAGGCCGACGGCCTGGCCTTGGCAGGCCGGCTGGAGGAAGCGCTGATGCTATACGCCAGCGTCTGCAAGACCGATCCCATGGATGTGGAAGCCTGGGTCAAGCTGGGCGTGACCCAGCGACGTCTTGGCCAGTATGCAGAAGCAGAAGCCAGCGGCCGGCGCGCCGTGCTGCTCGCCCCCAACCAGCCCTTCGCCCACCACACCCTGGGAGTAGCCCTGCAATGCCAGGACAGACTGGATGACGCCATCGCGGCCTACCGGCACGCCATCCGCCTCAAGCCGGATTACCCCGACCCCCATTATTTGCTCGGCAACGCGCTGATGACCATGGGCCAGTTGCGCGATGCGGAAACAAGCCTGCGTCGGGCCCTGGCCATGCGGCCGGATTTCTTCGAAGCCCTAAGCGACCTGGGTGCGCTCCTGATCCCCCTGAACCAGGTCGATGAAGCCGCAGCCATCCTGCAACGCGCCCTTGTGCTGCATCCCTTCAGCCGCGAGGTGCTCGTCAATCTGGGCAGCCTGATGGAAAAGGAGGGCAGGATAAATGAGGCGCTGGAATACTATCAGCAAGCGCTGAACCGGCATCCGGGCACCCCGGATGTGCTGGCCAAGTATGCCGAACTGCTGGAACGCATGGGCCGATTGGCGGAAGCGGAAACATTGGTTTCCGATGGTCTGGCCCAGGCGCCGCACCATCCCGTGCTCAACCTGGTCGCGGCCCGCCTGGACCGGCGAGCGGATCGCCAGGCCCAGGGCGCGGCCAGGCTCGAGGCCGCCCTGAACCACCCGATGTCCCAGGAAACCCGCAGCGAAATCCATCTGCTGCTAGGCCACTTGCACGACCGCCTTGGCAATCATGATCGGGTTCTTCCGCATCTGCTCGAGGGAAAACGCGGCATCGCCCAGGCCACCGACCCGGATGGCCATAGCCGCGCGCGTTTTCTCGCACGCGTCGACCAGGCTCGCGGCTGGCTGAGCGGTGAGGTGCCATCCACCCGGACCGAGCCATCAACCACGCCGGAACAAACGCCGATCTTCCTGGTGGGTTTCCCTCGTTCTGGCACCACGCTCCTGGAGCAGGTTCTGGATAGCCATCCGGCTTTGCAGGCTCTGGAAGAAAAGCCGATGGTGGGGGTGATGGAGCAGGCCTTCCTGGACATGACCGGCGGCGCGGCCGGCGCACTGCACGCGTTGCGCGACGAACAGATCATGGACCTGCGCACGCGTTATTTCCAGGAAGCGGCGCGCCATCTGGAACGTCGGCCGGGTACACGGCTGGTGGACAAACTGCCGCTCAACATCGTTGCCGTCCCCCTGATTTGGCGGATTTTTCCTGAAGCCCGTTTCATTCTTGCCATCCGCCACCCCTGCGATGTGACCTTGAGTTGCCTGATGCAGAATTTCGGCCACAATGACGCCATGGCCGGTTTCGTCAGCCTGGACAGCATTGCCGGGATATACGCACTGGTCATGGGCGCCTGGGGCGAGTATGCGGAACGCCTGCCGCTCCATTGGCAACGCGTACGCTACGAGGATCTGATCTCCGACTTCGAGCCTGAGGCCCGCAATCTATTGGATTTTCTCGGCGTGGGCTGGGACGATGCCGTACTGGAACATACGCGTCACGCCCAGCAGCGCCTTGCCATCAAGACGCCCAGCTACCACCAGGTCACCCAGCCGATCTACCAGCACGCCAAGTACCGCTGGAAACACTACGAGGAAGCGTTCGGGCCGGTCATGGCGACTTTGCGCCCCTTTATCGACGGCTTCGGCTATCGGGAATGAGACGGTCGTCGGCCCGCTCCGCCATGCTTGTCCGGTTCAGAAAGGCGCGTAGCCGAAGGCGCTGATGAACGGGCCCAGCGCATCGGCGACCGGCGCGAATTCCGGCTCGTAGTGACGCCAGCGCGCCACCGAGGCGGAGTACAAGGGTTGGGCCACTTGGTTGCGGCTCGGACTGGCAATGAACTTCTTCGCCGCATGCTCATGGAAATTTGCGACGCCCGGATCCCAGGACAAGCCGAGAAAATCAAACACCCGCCGATAGGTTGGCTCGAATTGCGCCACCGCGTCCTCATAGCGGAACTCGATGAAGTCCATCGTCAGGCATGGCTGGATATGCATCCACCACGCCATTACCTGACCATAGAAATCGACCGTTCCTTGCCAGCACAGCAGATGGGCGGTGGCTGGCGTCGGCACCATAAGCTGCATGAAACAGCTCACGCAGACATCACGGGGATCACGCATGACAAAGATCACCTTGGCGTCCGGGAAAACGGTGTTGATGAGGCCAAGCTCAAGGGTATTCATGGTGAATTTGTCCACCAAGCTACGCTGGCCGATGGTATCGCCAAAACGATCCCGCACCCGCTGCCAGTAGAACTCGCGCAGCCGCAGAACGCCAGGCAGATCCAGTTTGCGGAGCTTGTCCGGAATGCTGTCGCCCGAACCATCCATTTGCTGGAGCTCGCGCTGCATGGCCCAGACGAAGTCGGTCTCGTCGGCGACGAAGACATCGGAATGCACGCCCAGCACTTCCTGGGTCAGCGTGGTGCCGGAACGGAAGAAGCCGACCAGGAAAATGGGCGCCGGCTGTGGAAACGCAGTGCCGGACCAGCGCCCCATGAGTTCCCGATCAAATCCCGCCTGGTTGGCCCGGATCATGTTAGGAAGCAACGCCAGATTCTGCTGGCTGTATTCCGGCAACGAAGCGGACAACTGTGCCGAGGCATGGAGATGGGGAAATACCTGATCGTACTCCTGGAGTTTATCGAGCACCCGCGCCATTTCCTTGTGGGCACGAAACGCCTCCCTGGCATTCGGCTGGCCGCCCAGAACCGTTTCCAGGCGGCACCTGGCATCCTCATTCAGCCCTGCATCCGCCTCCAGACTCGCCAACAGGACCTGCATCATGGTGTTGTCCGGGGAGAGCGCCAAAGCTCGCCGGCCCGCATCAAGGGCCTCGGACTTTTTGTTCAACTGGGCCAGGGTTACCGCGAGAAGCTGAAACCCGCGAAACTCGGCCCCATTGATCTCCACCGCCTGGCTGAGCGACTCAAGCGCCCCGGGGAAATCGCCCCATTGCTGCAATTGCTGAGCAATCTCGAGCACGCGGCTGATATCCCTGTTCAGGCGCGCCTTCTCCAGAAGAAGCCGGCCAGACTGGCGCAAATGGGCCAAACCCTCCCTGCGCCGTCCGAGACTGCACAATGTTTGCCCCAGCCAAGCCATCGCCTGGGCATCTTCGGGGTTTTCCGTCAGTGCTTTTTCAAACCACTGAACGGCATCCGGAAGGTTGCGGGCCTGGATGGCGGCATAACCGCGCTGCAAGAAAGTGGTCATCATTTCACGCGCCTGAATTCGGGGTCAGCGCAAATAGCCCTCGTGCTCCAGCTTGAGGAGGATTTGCTGCACCGCTTCGTCGATGCCCAGGCCGGTGGTATCGATCGCCAGCTCCGGTTTCTCAGGCACTTCGTAAGGATCGGATACGCCCGTGAATTCCGGGATCAGGCCGGCGCGTGCCTTGGCGTATAACCCCTTGCGGTCACGCGATTCGCAGGTCTCGATCGGGGTGGCGACGTGGATTTCGATGAAGCCGCCGACCGCCTCGATCATGCTGCGCACGTCGCGGCGGGTCTGGCGATACGGCGCGATGGGCGCGCAGATGGCGATGCCGCGATTCTTGGTGATTTCGGACGCGACGAAGCCGATACGACGCACATTGATGTCGCGATGGGCCTTGGTGAAGCCGAGCTCGGATGAAAGATGGCGGCGCACGATGTCGCCATCGAGCAGGGTG
>DATCTE010000444.1:0-4722 GCA_036568085.1 Thiobacillus sp. | reverse complement strand
AGTCGACCAAGATCTACGACCGCGAAACCGGCGAAGTCCACTTCGGCCGCGTGCCCGCCGGCTCGGTGGTGGTGTCCGGCAACCTGCCGTCGAAGGATGGCAGCTACAGTCTGTATTGTGCGGTGATCGTGAAGAAGGTCGACGAGAAGACGCTGTCCAAGGTCGGCATCAACGAACTGCTGCGCGGGATCTGATCCCAGTTCATTCTGCCCGCGAAAAGGAGCTGCGATGAGAATCTCACTGCTGTTGACCGCCCTGCTCGCCACCAGCCTGACGGGCTGCCAGACCAACCCCGTCTCGGGCCGCTCGCAGCTGGTGCTGGTCTCCGAAGAGCAGGCGCAAGCCTCGTCCGCGCAGGCCTATGCGCAAACCGTCAACGCGGCGCAGCAGAAGGGCAAGCTCAGCACCGACGCGGTCCTGAACGCGCGGGTCAAACGCATCACCGACCGCCTGATCGTGCAGGCGGGCAACATGTACCCGCCCAGCCGCAGCTGGAAATGGTCGGTCGCGGTGATCGACGAACCCACGCTCAACGCCTGGTGCATGCCCGGCGGCAAGATGGCGATCTACACCGGCATCATCCGCAAGCTGAATCTCTCCGACGACGAGATCGCCCAGGTCATGGGCCATGAAATCTCGCATGCCCTCCTCGGCCATGGCCGCGAGCGCATGTCGCGTGCCATCGCGATGCAGGGCGGGATGGCGCTCGGCTCTATCGTCTCCGGATACGATCTCTCCGTGCTGGGGCCGGTGGCCGACGTTGCGCTGACCCTGCCCAACAGCCGCGAAAGCGAATCCGAGGCCGACCGCTACGGCATCGAGCTCGCCGCCCGCGCCGGATACGACCCGCACGCTGCCATCAAGCTGTGGGAAAAAATGAGCCAGGCCAGCGGCAACGGCCCGCCGCAGTTCCTCAGCACCCACCCGGCGCCCAGCAACCGCATCCAGGCGCTGAATGCACTGGTGCCGAAGATGATGCCGATCTACGAGAAGGCGCGTAACTGATGGATACCACCACCGACGAAAAACTCGCCAGCCTCAAAACGCTGGCCACCGTGATCTACGCGCTATATGCGCTGTCGCTGTTTTCCGGCATTACCGCCATCGTCGCCATCGTGCTCAACTACATCAAGCTCGACGACGCCAAGGGCACCTGGCTGGAAAGCCATTTCCGCTGGCAGATCCGCACCTTCTGGTGGAGCGTGGTGTGGTTCGTCCTCGGTGCGCTCACCTGGATCATCCTGGTCGGCTGGGTCGTGCTCGGCGTGGCCGGCGTCTGGTTCATCTACCGCATCACCAAGGGCTGGCTCAACCTGAACGACGGCAAGCCGATGCCGTTGTAGCGGTGACGTTCTGGGTTTATCTGCTGCGCTGCGCAGACGGCTCGTACTATGCGGGCCATACCGACGATCTCGATAAACGCATAGGAGAACATGCGGCCGGTGCCTGCGGCGGCTACACTGCCACCCGGTTGCCGGTCGAACTGGTTTGGAGCCAGGAATGTTCAACGCGCATCGAGGCTTTGGACTTTGAGCGGCAGATCAAGGGCTGGCGCCGCGCCAAGAAAGAGGCGTTGATACGGGGCGATTGGGGGGAGATTTCAAGGTTGGCCAGGAGCAAATCCGATAAAAAGGATTGAGCATTGCCGAGAGGTGGTTCGACAAGCTCACCACGAACGTAACAAAGCCCAGTAGCCTAATCCAGACTTACCAATGGATTTACCCAAGCACCCAACTTTCAGCCCGTTCGCCCTGAGCCTGTCGAAGGGCTGCCCGCCACTGGCCCTACGAAATCCGCACCTCCGTCCCCACCTTCACCAGATCGAACAGTTCCGCCACATCCGCATTCTTCATCCGAATGCAGCCGTGCGACGCCGGCGTGCCGATCTTGTGTTCCTCGTGGGTGCCGTGGATGTAGATGTAGCGGTCGTGGGTGTCGACCGCGCCGCCCTTGTTTTTTCCCGGCTCCAGGCCTTCCAGCCACAGGATGCGCGTAAGGATCCAGTCGCGCCCCGGAAACTCGGCATCGAGTTCCGGCGTCCAGATTTCTCCGGTGGGCTGGCGTGACTTGAAGGCGGCACACAGCGGCTCACCGGCGCCGATCTTTTCCGCGATGCGATGCCTGCCGCGCGGCGTGCAATAGCTGCCGTTCTGCTCCCCCGCCCCGTTCGCCGCGGTGGACACCGGATACTGGCGGATCAGCATGTCGCCTTCCGGAAAAGGCTCCCACAGATACAGCTGCTGCAGGCGCATGTCCACCTCGATGACCAGTTCGCTCATTGCGCTGTCTCCTTCTTCTGCTGCCGGCGCGATTCGAAAAATCCCGTGATCATCGCCGCGCATTCGTCCGCCAGCACCCCGCCGGTGATGTCGCAATGGTAGTTGAGGCGCGGCTCGGCGAACACGTCGATGATGCTGCCGTGCGCACCCGTCTTGTATTCGCGCGCGCCGTACACCACTCGCGCCACGCGGGAATGCAGGAGCGCCCCCGCGCACATCACGCACGGTTCCATCGTCACATAGAGCGTACAGCCCACCAGCCGGTAATTGCCCAGCCGCCCAGCCGCATCACGCAGCGCCATCACCTCGGCGTGTGCCGTGGGGTCGTGGCTGGAAATCGGCTGGTTGAACCCGCGCCCGACGATCTCGCCGCCACACACCACCAGCGCCCCCACCGGCACCTCGCCCGCGTCCCAGCCCTGTCGAGCCAGATCCAGCGCGGCGCGCATGTAGTCCTCGTCCGTCATCACATATCCAACGGGCTCAGCACGCCGTGCCCGCCCTTGTTCAACACATGCGTGTAAATCATCGTCGTCGCCACGTCCTTGTGGCCCAGCAGTTCCTGAATCGTGCGGATGTCCTGGCCGCGCTCCAGCAGATGGGTGGCGAAGGAGTGCCGCAGCGTGTGCGGCGTCGCGGGCTTGGCCAGGCCCGCCGCCTGCACCGCCCGCTTCATCGCGCGTTGCAGCAGCTTCTCGTCCAGATGATGCCGCCGTTCCTCGCCGCTGCGCGGATCGATTGAATAGCTGCCGGACGGAAAAATATACTGCCAACCCCATTCCGTCGGCGCATTCGGATACTTGCGCGCCAGCGCATCCGGCAAGTAGACCGCCCCCTTGCCTGCCTGCAAATCCCGCTCGAACAGATCACGCCGCCCCGCCAGATGCGCCCGCAGATCCGCCTTCACCGATTCGGGCAGCATCGTCACCCGATCCTTCGCCCCCTTGCCATCGCGCACCACGATCTCGCCGCGCGTGAACTCCACGTCCTTCACCCGCAGCCGGATCACCTCCATCAAGCGCATCCCCGTGCCATAGAGCAGCCGCGCCAGCAGGCCGTATACCCCTTCCATTTTCCCCAGCACCGCCCGCACCTCGTCGCGCGTCAACACCACCGGCAAATGGCGCGGGCGCTTGGCGCGCGTGACCTTGTCGAGCCAGGGCAACTCGACACCCAGCACCTCGCGGTACAGAAAGATCAACGCCGACAAGGCCTGATTCTGCGTCGCCGCCGCCACATTGCCTTCCACCGCCAGATGCGTCAGAAACGCCTCGACTTCAGGCGCGCCCAGGTCGCGCGGGTGGCGCTTGCCGTGGAACAGGATGAAACGCCGGATCCACTGCACATATTGCGTCTCCGTGCGAATGCTGTAATGCTTGACGCGGATCCGGTCGCGCACCTGATCGAGCAGTTTTGGGGCTGGAGAGGAAGGTGCATCTGCTGGCGACATACATCCCCCTATTGATAACGGGAAGTCAAAAGAATCAAATAGATCATGAAAACCATGCCGGTTTTATACACCTTGTCTGAAACTATATATACACCTTTTAAGGTGTATATTGCACGTTAGGCACTTCAAGGTCATCAGTATGTCGCCAGAAACCCTCTTGGAAACAGAAACTGTGCGGGTACGAATAATGCCCTTAGCACCTCGTGAAATTGCACCTCTGCACTTTCACACGCAGATGTTTGAACATATCGTTTGTCTTAACGGTGCAATTTCCGTTTTCACCCAGCAAGGCGAAGAAACTAATCTGCTACCTGGTCAATGCATCACGATTCAACCAACCATTCCTCATCAAATCAAAAATTCATCGGATACAGTGTCTAATTACCTACTCACGCAAAGCGGTGGCGCATATGACTTTTGCGTTGCTTCTGCCTAACCCCTCCATCAAACGGGACGCGCTAAAGCGCGCCCCTTATGTCAAACGTTAGGCGCTATGTTCTCGGTCCGTTTTACACCAGATGCGAAGGCCCTCATTGCTGAGTTGTTCGCGCGTGGAGACTTTACGAAACCCGGCCTTATGGTTCATCGCCAGGGTCCACGGGCTGACGTAACCCGCACAGATGCTGGTGGTGTGAATTGGAGCGTTGAACGTCCACACCCATGGCGAGCCCAGGTTGGCGATTTCCAAACGTTTGGAGACGACCCCGAAGATGTCTTTCTCTTTGATGGGGTTCCTGTGTGGCTTGCCCTTGTGCCACGGCCCGGGGAGTCCGGAGTTGAAGTTTCAGTCCGGGACGGCGAGCTTTTTGTTGATGAAATACGCGCCTAACATTGCGGTCAAGGCGCTCCCTTTGGTCGCTGGGACGCCGCTGAAGCGGCGCCCCTTACCTTTACGTTAGAGCGCTAAGGAAGCGAGGTTGAAATGTATACAGGGGGTTGTCTGTGTGGGTCCGTCCGATTTGAAATCAAAGGTCCGATTCGCAATATTGTGTA
>DATCTE010000443.1:0-4015 GCA_036568085.1 Thiobacillus sp. | reverse complement strand
CAAGAATATCGCCAGGAGCGGCCGCGGCCAATACTTCGATCTGAAGAAAGCGATGGAGTACCGCAAGAAATCGAAGGTCCAGGGCGAGGTGAACCCGGTCTACATCGTGGCCCAAGGCTTCACCGGCTCAGGCGGCAGCGGCACGCGCAATTCCCAGCTGCTGCTGCCGATGCTGGAGAAGATCGGCATCAAGCCGAAGATCGAACTGCTGGACCGGGCGGTGTGGACCAAGCGGCGCAACAGCGGCGACTTCGACATGTACGACGAGGCCTGGATCGCCGATCTGGATCCGGACGAGACGCTCTATCCGGAATGGCACAGCGGCCAGTCCTGGGACTTCGTCGGCTACAACAGCCCGGAGTTCGACAAGCTCGTCTCCGACGCCGAGGACACGCTCAACCAGGCGGTACGCAAGAAGCTCTACTACAAGGCGGAGGACATCCTGATGGCGGACGCGCCCCTGGCGGTGCTGGCCCACATGAAGGTGTTCAAGATCCTGCACAAGCGGGTCCAGGGCTTCCAGTACATCCCGGTCGACCTGCTGAACCTGCATTCCGTCTGGCTCAGCTGATGTTTCAGGCTGTATCCGCCAAACTGGCGCAGACCCTGCTGGTGCTGCTCATCGTCTCGGCAGCCAGCTTCGCTTTCCTGAAGCTGGCGCCGGGCGATCCGGTGAGCATCATGCTGGGGTCGGACTACTCGCAGGCGTCCTACGACAAGCTGACCCATGAACTCGGCCTCGACCAGCCCATCGTGCTGCAGTACGGGCGCTGGCTGGCCGATTTCGTGCGCGGCGACTGGGGCACCTCCTACATCACCAACCAGGACATCTTCGAACTGGCGGTGCTGCAGGCGTTGCCCGTGACCCTGACGCTGGCCGCGCTGTCGCTGCTGATCGCACTGGTGGTCGGCATCCCGACCGGGGTGCTGGCCGCGCTCTACCGCAACAGCTGGATCGATGTGCTGGCCACCACGCTGGCCATCGGTGGCAACGCCTTTCCCAGTTTCTATCTGGGTATCATCCTGATCTGGCTGTTCGGGGTCGATCTCGGCTGGTTCCCCGTGCTGGGATTCGTCGCGCCCTGGGAAGACTTCTGGCAGGGGCTGTGGCACCTGGCCCTGCCGTCCATCACGCTGGGCGCCTGGTATGTCGGCCTCATCGCACGCATCACGCGCTCCAGTCTGCTGGAAGTGCTGGGACAGCCCTATATCCTGGCCGCCAAGGCGCGCGGCGAGCCGGGCTGGCGCGTGGTGTGGGTGCACGGCATGCGCAACGTGCTGATGCCGCTGGTCACCGTCATCGGCCTGCAGCTCGGCGGCATGCTGCGCGGCGCGGTGATGACCGAAGTGGTGTTCGCGCTGCCCGGTCTCGGGATGATGGTCACCACCGCGGTGCTCAACCGCGAATACATCGTGGTCCAGGCCGGCATCATGCTCACCGGCCTGCTGTTCGTGGCGGTCAATCTTGCCGTCGACCAGACCTACCAATTCCTCGATCCACGCCTCCGGAGACGCTGACGATGAGTGAAGCAATGAATGTCGCCCCGCTGGCCCGGGGTTCGCAATGGAAGCAACGCTTTCTGCAGCCGCTGCTTCGGCAGCGCAGCGCCATGGCCGGCCTCGCCATTCTGGCGATCTATGTCGTCGCGGCCGTGTGCGCCCCCTGGCTGGCCACCCATGACCCGACCGCCCAGGACCTGATGGCCTCGCTGCAGGGGCCGAGCGCCGCGCACTGGCTGGGCACGGATTCCTACGGGCAGGACCTCTATTCGCGGCTGCTCTACGGCGCGCAGCTGGCGCTCATCATCGGCTTCGCCTCGGTCGCCCTCGGCTTGGTCGTGGGCGTGGCCATCGGCCTCGCGGCCGGGCTGATGGGCGGGCGCACCGAGTGGGTGCTGATGCGCATCGTCGACGGCCTGCTCGCCTTCCCGGAACTGATCCTGGCGATGGCCTTCATGGCGGTGCTCGGCCTCGGCACGGAGAACGTCGTCTATGCGCTGGCGCTGTCCTTCGTCGGCCCCTTCGCGCGGATGACGCGCGGCGACGTGCTGCAGGTGAAGAACCAGCCCTACATCGAAGCCGCCCGGCTGATGGGCGTAGGGACCGCGGCCGTCATCTGGCGTCACGTGTTGCCCAATGTGGTGTCGCCCATCCTGGTCCAGGCCGGCATGCGCATCAGCATCGCCATCCTGCTGGAATCGGGCTTGTCCTTCCTCGGCATCGGCGTGGTACCGCCGACGCCGGACTGGGGCCTGATGATCGCCGAGGGCCGCGCCTTCATCACCATGGCACCATGGATCTCGGGAGTGCCGGGCGTGGCCCTGGCGATCCTGCTGGTGGCCCTCAATCTGCTGGGTGACGGCCTGCGCGACGCCTTCGATCCCACCACCCAAAAGGACGCCTAGATGGACTGCGCTGTCGCTTTAACCCCTCAGGCTGCCGACATGCCGGCGAGCCCGCCCCCGCTGCTCGAAGTACGCGATTTCAGCTTGCGGCGCGGCCAGGCCGTCGTGCTGGATGGCGTCAACCTGGTGCTGCATCCCGGCGAAACCCTGGGCCTGATCGGCGAATCGGGCGCCGGAAAATCCACCCTCGCCCTCGCCCTCATCGGCCTGCTGCGCGCACCCGAGGTCCAGCTGCAAGGCAGCCTGCGCTTTCGCGGCACCGAGCTTACCCAGCTCCGGGAAGCGGACTATCGCCGCCTGCGCGGCAACAAGATCGGCCTGATTTTCCAGGACGCGACCGCGGCGCTCAACCCGTGCTTCACGGTGGGCGAACAGATTGCCGAGCCGCTCAAACGGCATCTGGGATTGTCGAAATGGGATCGCCGCGACCGGGCGGCGGCGTTGATGCAGAGCGTCGGCATTCCCGAACCCCGTTTGCGCCTCGACGCCTACCCGCACGAGCTGTCCGGCGGCATGCAGCAACGCGTCATGATTGCGGTGGCATTGGCCTGCAACCCCGAACTGCTGCTCGCCGACGAGCCCACCAGCGCGCTCGACGTCACCATCCAGGCGCAGATCATGGAACTCATCCTGGACCGGGTGCGGGAATTGAACTCCAGCGCGATCTTCGTGCTTCACGACCTCGCTTTGGGCGCCCAGGTCTGCGATCGCATCGCGGTCATGTATGCCGGGCAGATCGTCGAGGAAGGTCCCAGCGAACGCGTGCTCGCAGCGCCGCTGCATCCGTATACCCGCGGGCTCAAGTCGTGCGTCGTCGAACTGGGATCGCGAATGCTCGAACCCATTCCCGGCCAGGTTCCGCCGCTGAACGCCATGCCCGCTGGCTGCCGCTTTGCGCCGCGCTGCCCCAAGGCGAAGGCGATTTGCAGCGAGCAGCGCCCGCTCGCCGAAATACACGACGGCCGCCAGGTCTCCTGCTGGTTCATTGACTAGGTACACCATGCAACAGCCCATCTTTTCCCTGCTGGATGTCGAACGCACCTACGAGCTGCGAGCGAGCGGCTGGCTGAACCGTACACCGCGACAGCTCAAGGCGCTCGACGGCGTGCGCCTGGACCTGCAACGGGGCGACACCCTCGCCCTGGTCGGCGAAAGCGGCTCCGGCAAGTCGACGCTGATCCGCCTCATGCTCGGCCTCGAACCTGCCAGCGACGGCCGCGTGCTGTATGGGCAGCGCGACCTCGCCCAGCTCGACGCGGAAGAACGAAAGCGCTTTGCGCGCGAGGTGGCGTTCATCTACCAGAACGCCCGCGGCTCGATGAACCCGCGGATGCGCATCGCGGACATCCTGGCGGAACCGATCCGCCTGCATCGGCAGTGCGAGGAAAGTGCCATCGCCCCCCGTGTCGTGGCGCTGCTCGATCGCGTCGGCCTGCCCGCCGGCCTGCTGCAGCGTTTCCCCAGCGAGCTGTCGGGCGGGCAGATCCGCCGCGTCGCCATCGCCCGTGCGCTGGCCGCCGAACCCCAGGTCATCATGGCCGACGAGTCGGTGGCCGGGCTCGATGTCTCGGTGCAGGCCCAGGTGCTCAATCTGCTGCGCGACCTGTGCC
>DATCTE010000442.1:0-4106 GCA_036568085.1 Thiobacillus sp. | reverse complement strand
CCCACACACATATAGTGTTGTGTGGGTGGGTGGCAGGGCGTGGAGCTGCGCCACATTTCCACATGTGGCCTCATGTGGCACCGTGTGGCGTGTGGCACAGTCGGATTGCATTTTCTGCAAGTTCGAAATGCCCATCGCTGGCCAGGGAATCAATCGCGCGCTTCGCGCATTCACGTCGGCGGTCACGCCCTTGGTCGGGATCATGGGCGACTTTCGTAACTGCCAAGTCGATCACCGCCGGCACGCTGACGGGGTCGCCTCCCAAGGGCTGCAGCTCCTGGAGCGCGTCGAGTATCAGCCGCTCCCACTTACCGCGCGGCTGCATACCCTCGGCGGGTAGGGCGCTGGCCTCGACGTGGTCGACCACGCAACTTGTGATCTCCTCGCCGTCCTCCCCGAAGCTCACAAGTACCGGCCGCAACTGGAAGCCGAACACGGCGCCATCCTCGCCGTCCTTCAGTTTGGATATACGCGCCTTGCGGTCGTCACCGAGCCGGCTTATTTCAATCTCGACATCCGCGGCCGCGCGCAGCCCAGACCAGCCACGCGCGCCACGCAGCGCGTCCTTGCCGCTGTGATGGATGAGCAGCACCATGGCGCCGGTGGCAGCGTGCAAGGCCTTGCAGCGAGCCAGGACAGCGCCCATATCCTCGCCTGCGTTCTCGTTGGCGCCAGGCGTCACCGCGGCGAGCGTGTCGATGACAAGCAGATCCGCACCGCCAATATCGAGAAGACCCTGCGCGATCGCGTCCGGGTCATCGTCGGCCATGAAGTTGGGGCTGTCGCCGACCACAAACAGCGGAAGGTCGATCAAGGTACAAGCTTGTTGTTGTGCATACGCGCGCAAGCGCGACCTGAAGCCGCCGATGCCCTCGGCGCAGACATACACGACGCGCCCCTGTTGCACGGCAAGGCCGCGCCAGGCAGCGCCTCGGCATATCGCACCCACGAGGTCGAGCACAAAGAAGGTCTTGCCGTCGCCGCTGCCGCCGTAGACGACGCCCAACTCGGCTTGTGGCAGTACGCCCTTCACGATCCAGTTGGGCGGATTACCGGCGGCGAACTCATGCGCGGGCACCGGCGTGAACCGGCTGCGCTGCGCGTCCTGCTTGACCTTCTCGCGCGCCACCTTCGCCATCTTCAGCAGCCAGCGCGCGGTGATGGGTGCACCACCCCCTTGGCCGAAGCCTTCCCAGCGGTGGGTCAGATCGGGCAGGCCGGCGTAATTGTCGGCGTTCTCCGACCACTCGTTCCACAGGTCCAGGCCGCGCGGCTCGCCGCCGGTCTCGTGGTGCAGCGCCATACCGACGCGCAGCCAGGTGTCGTATTCGCTGGCAGATATTTCCTTGAGTACAGCGTTCAGCTCGTCATGCGACAAACCCAGGGGTGGCTCAAGACTCGCGAAAGGATCGTCGGCGTCTGGCGCTTCACCGGCGCGCGGTGGATCTCGTTTTACGGAGCCATTCAGAAGATTGCGCCACAACCCCACCAACTCGACCGGGATCTCGGGCGGCTGCGTCCAATGCGCCACCAGTGGCTCGTTGTACTCCCAGCGATAGGGTTGCTGCGTGTCGGGGTGAATAGATGGGGGAAGGACGTCCTGAACAGTGAGCCCCTTGGAGTCTGCACAGCGGAACTCAATGCCTACGTCATCCAGTTTCACGGTTGCGAGCGGTGAGCAGCCAGCAGGAAGGGCATACAGCAGCTTCGCGCGATCCTCCCGGCCGCTGCTGATGCGCACCGCATCGATCGCCTCAAGGTAGGCATCCAGATCGATCGCGTGATCCTTGAACCAAGCCCGCGCCTTGAGCAACTTGTCGAGGTCAAGAACACAAGTGCCGCTTTGCGCGTGCGCGAGTCCTATGTTTCCCGCCAACCTCGCGGCGACTTCTGGATCCGTGACGCAGCGCCCGCGTTGATTCCACCCCTTGGTGTTGGGGCCCTTCGAGCCGCGCGGGATGGGGACCAGCGCCCAGCCGGCGGCGACATACTCGCGTGCGGCCTGCGCCACGGGGTTCGTGATATCATGCATGGGTCAGTTCCAATTTTTCGGCGGGCACGGTGTGCGGCACCTGCTCGCCGATTTCATTTCAGGCGGCAGTCGTCGCAACCCGATTGCCGTCAACCCACGCGATGATGTCCGCGCCCCGGTAGAACACTGACCGCCCGACTTTGGTGTAGGGCACGCCGGTGCCCGTCCAGCGGTGTCGCTGGGCCCAGGCTTTGGATTTTTTGAGCACGTCGCAAAGTTCTTTTTCGGTAAACAGATCCTCCCGACGCGAGGTGATTTCTGACAGATGCATGCTGTGTTCCTCCCTAAAGTGTCCAATTCATGCGAACAGGCTACGGCAGCAAAACCGCCACAAGTGAACTGCTACGAATTGGCTATGAGTTCAGGAAGTTACTCGGCACCCCAAAAAAGCAAGCCCGGCACTTGGCCGGGCTCAAAGGGGTTGCATTCTCTGACGACGTGCTAGGCTGCGGCAGCTTCTTTGCGGTTCAGTTCCTCATAGGCCGCATCCACCCAGCTGATTGCTGCGTCGACGGCTTCCGATACCGTGGCCGGGTTCATTTCTGTATCCCGGTTTTCCAAGGCGAGGAACAACGTATGCAGCGTGGCACGTCCGCGGCGCAGATTTTCCTCGATAAGGTCGAAGTTCCGAGTTTTTTTCGTGGCGATCGGTGTTGTAGTGTCCATGTCATTCTCCCCTGTTAGTGCCTCTCGGCGTTGACCTGGGACGCATACCCCAGGATGAAAGTCTCCAGCTTCTCAAGCGCGGTGCGCTTCATGTCCAGATCGACCTGCGTATAGCGGCCCGTCACGTCGTGCGCGCCCGGTAAATGATTCAGCAGTGCCTTGATGGTGTAAGCAGGCACCGCGATCCGCTCCAGTGTTGTGGCCACGGTGCGGCGCAGATCGTGGGGTGTGAAGGTCAACCCGGTGTCGGTTTGGAGCCGCGCGGTCACGTTGCGCATGTTTGTGATCGCGCGGCCATCGTGCGGGCTGACGAAAATCAGATCCTTCTCCGCTGCCTTCACTCGACGCTTGAGTAGGGCGCGCACATAGGGCGTCATGGGCAGCTCGTGGTCGGTCCGGTTTTTGGTGTCCTCGAACACGAACACATCCCGCTTGAAGTCGATGGTGTGCTTGCATAGCCCCTGGGCCTCGCCCTTGCGGCACCCGGTGAGGATCAGCAGCATGAAGAAGTCGCGGAACACCTCACCGTTGCGCAGTTTCGGCCGGGACTTGCCCTGCCCTTCCTCCCGGTCCGGTACATCGCCCAGCGCCAACACGGCCGGCACCCACAACTTCAGGTTGTCAGGGGTCAGCACGCTTGTGCGGGCGTCGACACCCCGCCAGACGCTCGCCTCGGACAGCACCCGAACGGGGTTATCCGTTAACACCGGGCGGCCCTCGGCGTCCCGGTAGGTGGCCATAAAGAAGTTCAGGACGGCGCTCAGGTATCGGAAGGCCAGATTCGTCCTGGCCACTGACTTGGCCGCCCGCTCATGATACCTGCGCCGCACCATGTCGCGGGTGATCTTCACCACCGCCTGCCGCTTCCAGTCGGCGAAGGTTTCGTCCAGGGTGCGCAGCATGTCTGAGCGGGTCCGTTCCTTGAGGGGCTTCTTGTCCTTCCGCCGGCGCCGGTGTTCGGTGTATTCCTTGAAGGCCTCCTCCAGGGTGACACTCTCCAGCTTGCGCTTGGCCTTCTCGGCAACAGGGTCCCCGCCCTCGGCGATCTGCCCCAGCATTCCCTGCGCTACCTTTCGGGCGACCTCCGGACTTACACCGGGGTAGCGTCCCACGGTGATGCGCTTCTCGCGCCCTTTGATGCGCACCTGTAGGATGTAGCTCTTGATACCGGAGGCCGTCACGCGCAGGCCAAAGCCGCGAATAACTTCATCCCACACAAGGAGATAGCCCTTGTCTGGGGGCGTGACCGCTTCGATGGTCGACTTGTTGATTTTGACGGTTGCCACGCCCTGTTTTTTCCTAGTGTAAGCAGCATGTAAGCGGCCGGCTTCAAATGAATACCAACGACAGCAGGATTAGGCTAGCGCATAACTTGCTATTTCACAAGTAGATGGTTGTAGATTATGGT
>DATCTE010000441.1:0-3584 GCA_036568085.1 Thiobacillus sp. | reverse complement strand
GCCAGCAGGCCGAGGCCGGCCGCCACGCCGGCACTCAACCACGCCCAGCGTGGCAATCGGGGGCGGCGGCCGGCCTGCCCGGGCGACGGGATTTCGGCGTCGCCTGCAGCGGCGTCCAGATGCGCCGGGCTGAGCGTGTGGGTCTGCCCGGCATAGGCTGCGAGCAGGGTTTTGTCGGCCAGCACGTTGATGCGGCGTGACAGGCCACCCGAGAGCTGCGCCAGGCGCGCGATCAGCGCGGGCGAAAACAGGTCGGGGCCGCGGTAGCCGGCTACCGAGAGACGTGCTCGCAGGTACTCGGCGACCTCGGATTCGGTCAGTGGGGACAGGTTCAGACTCAGGGTGATGCGGTCCTTCAGCTGGCGGATGCGCGGATCGGCCAGTTGCACGTCGAGTTCGGGCTGGCCGAACAGCACGATCTGCAGCAGTTTGTCGGTGGCCGTTTCCAGATTGGTCAGCAGCCGCAGGAACTCCAGGTTGTCGAGCGCGATGCCCTGCGCTTCCTCGACGAACACCACCACGCGCCGGCCCGCTCCGTGGCGGGCCAGCAGGGTGGCATTGAGCTGGGCCAGTCGCGCCTGGCGGCCGTTTTCGGGCGTGTCGATGCCCAGGTCCGCCAGGATCGCCGCCAGCATGTCGTCGGGCGACAGGGTGGGATTGCCGAGGTAGACACTGTCGACCTTGTCGGGCAGCTGGGCGACCAGTTTGCGGCACAACATGGTCTTGCCGCTACCGACTTCGCCAACCACCTTGATGATGCCTTCGCCCTGACCGATGGCGTACAGCAGGGCCGCGAGCATTTCCCCGCGCTGGCCGCCGGCATACCAGTACTCGGTATTCGGCGTGATGCGGAAGGGGGCTTCTTTCAGACCGAAATAGTCAAAATACACAGCGACGGTTTATTCGGTTCCGTAGGTTTGCATGCGGCTGTACAGCGTGGTGCGGTTGATGCCGAGCAGTTTGGCGGCCTGCGACAGGTTGCCGTGGGTCATGTTGAGCGCGGCCTCGACGTAGGCTTTTTCCCACTGGCGCAGGGTGACGTCGAGGTTGAAGTTGGCCAGCGTCTGCAATTGCTTGCGCGCCAGTTCGATCAGCGCCTTGCTGTCGTTGGCGAGCGGGATTTCCTGCGGATAGGCCTGATCGGTATCGAGCTCGGATTCCAGCTGCTGCGCGTTCACCGCCATGCCGGGGTATTTGGTGGTCAGGCGGATGGCGATGTTGCGCAGTTCGCGCACGTTGCCGGGGAAGTGGTAGTCCTCCCACATCTGCTGCGCGCGCGCGTCGAGCGAAAACGGCTGGCTCTTGGCTTCGCGGGCGTAGAAATCGCGGAAGTGATTGAGCAGCGTGAGCTTGTCCTGCCCCATTTCGCGTAGCGGCGGCACCGCGATGGAGAACACCGACAACCGGTGGTAAAGGTCGGCGCGGAAGCGCCCGGCCTTGATCTCGGCGCGCAGGTCGCGGTTGGTGGCGGTGACCACGCGGGCATTGGAAAAACGCGGCTGGGTTTCGCCGACGCGCTGGTATTCGCCGTTTTCCAGCACGCGCAACAGCTTGGCCTGCAGTTCCAGCGGCAGCTCGCCGATCTCGTCGAGGAACAGGGTGCCGTTTTCGGCCTCCTCGAAGTAGCCGGCGCGCGCGCTGGTGGCGCCGGTGAAGGCACCCTTGGCGTAGCCGAACAGGGTGGGCTCGACCAGCGTCGGCGAAATCGCCGCGCAGTTGAGCGCCAGATAGGGCTTGTGCGAGCGCGGCGACAGCTGATGCAGGCTGGAGGCGACGCGTTCCTTGCCGCTGCCGGATTCGCCCTCGATCAGCACCGGGAACGGTGCGGCAGCGTATTGCTTGATCTGCTCGCGCAGCTTGTCCATTGCCGGGCTGTCGCCGACGATGCCGGAGTCCTTGGCCGGGGCCGGTGCTTTGTCGGCGCTGCGCTCGGCGTCCTGCACCAGCAGCGCGTTGAACAGGAGCGACTTCAGCCGCTCGGGCTCGCACGGCTTGGCGACGAAATCGATCGCGCCCAGCGCGCGCGCGTGGCGCGCATTGGCCTCGTCGCTCTGGCCGGAGAGGACCAGGATCTTGATGCTGGGCGAGATGCTCAGCAGGTCGGCGATCAGGGCGAAGCCTTCGTCGGGCTTGTGCGGCTGCGGTGGCAGGCCGAGGTCGACCAGAGCCAGCTGCGGCGGTTCGTCCAGTTGCATCAGCAGGCTTTTCACCTGCGCGCGCGACTCGGCGGCGGAGATGTCGAAGTCCTTGCTCAGGACGTAGGTGAGCGTATCGGAGATCAGCGGATCGTCATCGACGATCAGCAGGCTAGGCTTGTTGGTTTGGACCACATATCCTCCAGGTCGATTGGTACCGAAAGCGCGCCTGCATCTGCGTACAGGGGAAATTATTGCGTGCGTGTCGGATTTTCGACGATTGTGCCAGAGACCCGGTGAAAGTTAAACCGGGATACACAACCGGGGCGTGGATTCGCGCCGCAAACGAAGGGACGTTGGCGGCGCGGGTCGTGATATGTCAGCTGTTCACCGGTTCGGCAATGACGCGTGTCCAGCCTTCGCTGCGTTCAATCGGGTTGCCCAGGGCAATGAATTTGCGTTCCTGTCCGCTGCTGTGGACCTGGAATACCTTGCCAAGCGTGAAATGGATCGGGTCGATGATGAGGGTCTTCGGGTCGCCGTCCAGCCACAGGCTGGGATGTGGCAGGCTGGCGCCACTGTTGTCGAATCCGTTGACGGTATAACCTGGTGTGACGGTATCGTGCAGCATGGCGAGGGCGGGTGTTTCGGCCAGGGTTTCGATGCCGACCGAACTGGTGTCGTCGTTGAGGCGGGACAGGCGGCGCACGATGCCGATTTTCCACTCGCGGGCGTCATGCACCTTGAGGCCGATCAGCGCGCCGACCCGCAACCAGTCCTTGTCGCGTGACTCGACGATGGCGCCATACCCGTATTCGCTTTCGTCGTGCATGACCCAGCGCTCGACATCGGGCGAATGCTTGGTGACCGGCAAGGTCATCTGCGAGACACGTTCGCGCGTGCGGTCGGTGATGAAACCGTATACCTGCACATCGTCGACCTCGTTGTAATTGATCCCGGTGCCGTAGGGCGAGACGCTGGCGGGCGTGGCGGCCGCCTTGATCTGGCCGATGATGGCATTCAGGCCGTGGGTCACGTCGACCAGCCGCTTGATCGACTCGCGCGGCGCGCGCCGCTGTTCGCGCGTGGCCAGCGAAGCCCACTGGTGCTGCAGGTGTCCGAGCAGTTCGAGACTTTCGGCCGTGCGCGCGGCTTCTGTCAGGCCAAGCTGTGCCGGCGATTTGCCTTCCTGCAGGGCGGTATGCAGTTCCTGCAGCTTTTGCAGCAGATCGGCGGTCGCCCAGAAACGCAGGGGTTTGTCGGTATCGGGCTTGCGCACGCGGCGCGGGCCGTGGTCGGCCGACAGGTCGACGACGAAATTATGCACATGGGTGTCGATCCGGCTGTCCAGTTGAAGCATGCCGTGCCAGTTGCATAGCCAGCGGTCGACCAGATCGAGTTGCCTGGGGTAGAGCGTGCCGGAACTGGCCAGATTCAGCATCAGGATAT
>DATCTE010000440.1:0-3724 GCA_036568085.1 Thiobacillus sp. | reverse complement strand
CGCGAGCTGTACCTGTCCTTGCTGGTGGATCGCGAAACCGAACGCGTCGCGATCGTCGCTTCCGCCGCCGGCGGCATGGACATCGAGGAAGTCGCCCACGCCACCCCGGAAAAAGTCCTGACCGAAACCTGCGATCCGCTGCTGGGCGTGCAGGATTTCCAGTGCCGCGCGCTGGCCTTTGCCCTGGAACTGACCGGCGAAGCCTACAAGGATTTCTGCCGCCTGCTGCCGCAGCTGTATCGCGTGTTCATCGCCAACGATCTGTCCCTGCTCGAAATCAACCCGCTGGTGGTGACGGGCGACAACCGCGTGCTGCCGCTCGACTGCAAGATGAGCGTCGACGACAACGCACTGTACCGCCGCAAGGGCCTGGCCGAACTGCGCGACGACAGCCAGATCGACGCCAAGGAAGCCGCCGCCAACGCGGCCAACGTCAACTACGTCGCGCTTTCCGGCAACATCGGCTGCATGGTCAACGGCGCAGGCCTGGCGATGGCGACGATGGACCTGATCCAGCTCGAAGGCGGCACGCCCGCCAACTTCCTCGACGTCGGAGGCGGCGCCACCCCGGAGACGGTAGCGCAGGGCTTCAAGATCATCCTGCTCGACCCCAACGTCAAGGCCGTGCTGATCAATATCTTCGGCGGCATCGTGCGCTGCGATGTCATCGCCGAAGGTATCATCCAGGCGGTGAAGGAAGTCGGCGTGAAGGTGCCGGTGATCGTGCGGCTCGAAGGCACCAATGCCGAACTTGGGCGCAAGCTGCTGGCCGAGTCGGGGCTGGCGATCCTTGCAGCGGAAAGCTTGACGCACGCCGCCAAACTTGCCGTGGAGCAAGCGCAATGAGCATCCTCGTCAACCAGGACACCAAGGTCATCTGCCAGGGCTTCACCGGCAAGCAAGGTAGTTTCCATTCCGAGCAGGCGATCGCCTACGGCACGCGGATGGTCGGCGGCGTCACCCCAGGCAAGGGCGGGCAGACGCATCTCGATCTGCCGGTGTTCAACACCGTGCGCGACGCGGTGCGGCAGACCGGCGCCGACGCGACCATGATCTACGTGCCGGCCGCGTTCGCGGCCGACTCGATCCTCGAAGCGGCCGACGCCGGCATCGAGGTGATCGTCTGCATCACCGAGGGCATTCCGGTGCTTGACATGCTGAACGTGAAAGCCGCGCTGCGTGCCAACGGCGCGAAGCTGATCGGCCCCAACTGTCCCGGCGTCATCACCTCGGGCGAATGCAAGATCGGCATAATGCCCGGTGTCATCCACCAGAAGGGCAAGGTCGGCATCGTTTCGCGCTCCGGTACGCTGACCTACGAGGCGGTGCACCAGACGACCCAACTGGGGCTGGGGCAGTCGACCTGCGTCGGCATCGGTGGCGACCCGATCAAGGGGCTGGATTTCATCGATTGCCTCGAAATGTTCGAGGCCGACCCGCAGACCGAGGCGGTGATCCTGGTCGGCGAAATCGGCGGCAGCCGCGAGGAAGCCGCCGCCGAATACATCCGCTCGAACATGAAGAAACCCGTCGCCGCCTACATCGCCGGACGCACCGCGCCCAAGGGCAAGCGTATGGGCCACGCGGGCGCGATCATTGCCGGCGGCGCCGGCACGGCAGACGCCAAGATCCGCGCGCTGGAAGCTGCCGGCGTCGTCGTCGCAGCAAGCCCGGCAGGCCTGGGCGAGGCGGTACAGCAGGCGCTGGCAAGGCGATAAACATGTATGTCCCGGCGCACTTCAGGGAAGAAAACCCGGAGCGTATTTCGGCGCTTATCCGGGACAATGCTTTCGGGATGCTGGTGACTGCGCCACGGGGCGAACCCTTCGTCAGCCATTTGCCCTTCCTGTTCGAGTGTGTGCCGGGAGCGCAGGGCAAACTACGTGGCCACATGGCACGTGCGAACCCGCACTGGCAACATCTGACTTCTGACGCTGAGGTGCTTGTGGTTTTTCAAGGCCCGCACGCATACGTTTCCCCTTCGTGGTACGCGTCTCCCGGCGTCCCGACATGGAATTACGCGGTGGTTCATTTGCGCGGCAAGCCACGGCTCATCGAGAATGAATACGAGCTTGAGGCTTTGCTGGAGAGGCAAACGCACGTTTATGAACAGCACATGCCCCGCCCATGGAAGCCTGAGCTTGCGGGAGAGCGGCGTACCAAGCTTCTGGGTATGATTGTTGGCTTCGAGATCGAGGTCACAGATATTCAGGCCAAATTCAAACTGAGCCAGAATCGCCCCGCAGAAGATCGATTGCGCGTGATTGCGGAATTGAACTGTTCAACAATTCAAACAGAGGTTGCGGTTGCGAAACTCATGTCTTGAAGCGCATGTGATCGCCTCCGGCAGGGAAGGGGTTCCTTTGCGTTTTCTACTTTGTGGTTAAAGCGGTTTTGCCGATGAAACTCGCTATCGCCCAACTCAATCTCACCGTCGGTGACATCGCCGGCAACGCGGCCCGCCTGCTGGTTGCGGCGAAGGACGCACACGCCGCCGGTGCCGATCTGCTGCTCACCCCCGAGATGTCGATCTGCAGTTATCCCGCCGAAGACCTGGTGCTGCGGCGCGATTTCACATCGGCGTGCGCGGCGGCCGTCCGTCAACTGGCTGCCGATGCACCCCCGGAACTCGCGCTGATCGTCGGCTACCCGGAACGCAGCGACGATGGCCTGTTCAACGCCGCGGCGCTGTTGCGCGGCGGCCAGGTCGAGACGGTGTATCGCAAGCACCACCTGCCCAACCATTCGGTGTTCGACGAGCAGCGCGTGTTCGACAGCGGCGACGCGCCCTGCGTGTTCGCCTGCGGCGGGATGATGTTCGGCCTCAACATCTGCGGCGACATCTGGGAGCCGGGCCCGGCGACGCGTGCGATGGAAGCGGGTGCCGACTGGCTGCTGGTGCCCAACGCCTCGCCCTACCATCTCAACAAGGAGCGTGAGCGCGTTGCCGTCGCGCGTTCGCGCCAGCTGGAAGCCGGCCTGCCGATCATATACGCGAATATGGTGGGCGGGCAGGACGAACTGGTGTTCGACGGCGCATCGTTTGCGCTGAACGCCGATGGCGAGGTGGTGGCGCAGTGCCCGGCCTGGCAGGAAGGACTGTTCTATTTCGACCTTGTCGGCGACATCTGCAGCGGTCCCCAGCACGCGTTGCCGGACGAGGAGGCCGCCGTTTACGACGCGCTGGTGCTGGCGGTGCGTGATTACTTCCGCAAGAACGGCTTCAAGGGCGCGCATCTGGGCTTGTCGGGCGGGATCGATTCGGCGCTGACGCTGGCGATTGCGGTCGATGCGCTGGGCGCGGACAAGGTGCATGCGGTGATGATGCCGTCGGATTACACCGCGGGCATCAGCGTCGAGGATTCGCGCGACATGGTGAAGCGGCTCGGCGTGCGCTATTCAGAAATCCCCATCAAGCCGATATTCGATGCCTTCGTGGGGCAACTCGCCGGCGAGTTCGCGGGGCTGGCGGTCGACACGACCGAAGAGAACCTGCAGGCGCGCACGCGCGGCACGCTCCTGATGGCGCTGTCGAACAAGTTCGGCACCCTGGTGCTGACTACCGGAAACAAGAGCGAAATGGCGGTCGGCTACGCCACGCTCTACGGCGACATGGCGGGCGGCTTCGCGGTGCTGAAGGACGTGGCGAAAACCCGCGTCTACCGGCTGTCGAACTACCGCAACAGCGTGTCGCAGATCATCCCGCAGCGCATCATCGACCGCC
>DATCTE010000439.1:0-6064 GCA_036568085.1 Thiobacillus sp. | reverse complement strand
CATGGCGGCGATGAAGGGCTGAAAGGTATGCACCAGGCCCAGCACGTTGGCATCCATCACCGCGCGGAACACCGCGGCATCTTCGCCGACTTCCGTGAGCGTGCCGACGCTGATGCCCGCCGCAGCGATGACGATGTCGGGCACGCCAACCTCGCGCACAAAATCGGCAGCCGTCTGTTGCATGGCTGTCGCGTCGCGTACATCGGCCGGGTAGAGATGCGCATCCAGCCCGGCGGCAGTGTCCTGCAGGCCGTCCAGGCGGCGTCCGGTCAGTCCCAGTTGCGCGCCCGCGGCGCCGTAATGCCGGGCCAGCGCCGCGCCGAGGCCGGAACTTGCCCCGGTGATGAAAACCTTGAGCGGGGTGGGCGGCAACAGGCTTACTTCGCGGGTTTCTTGCCGTGTCGTTCGGCGCGTGCCTTGGCGATCAACTGGTCGAGGACTTCGAACAGGCGGGGTTCGCTGCCGGTCATCGACTCCGAGGTGGTGTATTTGCCGTCGATGATGAAGGCCGGTACGCCCATGACGCCGTAGGCCTTGGCAAGCTCTGCGCCCTGCATGGCCTTGGATTGGGTGGAGAAGGAGTTGTAGATGCTTTCGAATTTCTTGCGGTCGAGTCCCTGCTTCGCGACCCAGTTGCCCAGCACGGCCGGGTCGTTGAGGTTGAGGTTCTCCACGTGATAGGCGTCGAATACCTTGCGGTGCAGGCGGCCCAGCTGGCCCATCTGCTCCAGCGTGTAATAGATTTTTGCGCCGGGCATCCAGTCGTCACGGAATACGGCCGGAACGCGGCGAATCTGGGCATCCTTGGGCAGCTTCTTCAGCCACGCATCGAGACCGGGTTCAAGCGCGTTGCAATGCGGGCAGCGGTACCAGAAAAATTCCAGCACTTCGATCTTCTTTCCGGTTGCGACCGGCTGCGGCACGCTGACGAGGGTGTAATCGCGGCCCTCGAACACTTCCTCGGGCGCAGCAAAGGCAGACAGAGAAAAAACAGCGGCGGCAAATAAAGCCAAGGCGCGGGCAAACATCAAGGTTTCTCCTGTTGGGTAGGGATTTCTTTGACCAGCGTAACCGGAATATTGTTCTGCGTGAGCAGGCTGCGAGTCCTATCCACTTCGTCCATGGTGTGGAAAGGACCGACACGCACGCGATGCAACATGCCCTTGTTGGCCACCTCGCTGGTCTGGATGACCGCTTCGATACCCAGCAAGGCCAGTTGCGCCTTCATGTTGTCGGCTTCGTCGGCACGCTGGAACGCGCCCGCCTGCAGGTAAAGCAGGGGTGCGGATGCGGCGGGCACAGCGGCGGAAGGCAGCGTGCCCGAGGCGTTGTCCGGCAGCACCTTGTAGAAGTCGAAGCTGGGGGCCGTATCCGGCGGGGTTGCTGCAGGCGCGGCGGTGGCCGGGGCCGCAGATTTTGCCGGCGTCTTCGCGGACTTGCCGGGCGTGAACGGATTGAAGCCGGTTGCCCACAACGCCACGCCCACGGCGAGGATGGCCCCGACGATGAGGCCGATCAGCACGCCGGTGAAAATGGAGCTCCCCTTGCGGGACTTGCTGCCGCTCGAGCGGCCGCTGTTGCGGGATGCGGGTTTTGCCATGGCTACATTTTCTCCGGGGCCGATACGCCGAGCAAGGCCAGCCCGTTGACGATTGCAATGCGGGTGGCGTCGGCCAGCGCCAGGCGGGCCAGTTTCGTCGACGCATCGTCGACCAGGAACTTCTCGGCGTTGTACCAGGCGTGGAAATCGCCCGCCAGCATCTGCAGGTAATGCACCAGCAGGTGCGGCGCCAGTTCGCGCGCGGCAGTGGCGACGATTTCCGGGTATTCGGCCAGGCGCTGCATCAGCGCCAGTTCATGTGATGCAGTCAGCGGCGCGAGGTCGGCGCCGTCGAGCGCGTCCGACGTGCCGCCCCATTCCTCGAACACCCGGCAGATGCGTGCGTGCGCGTATTGTACGTAGTACACCGGGTTGTCGGTGTTCCGGGCAAGCGCGAGGTCGACGTCGAAGATGTATTCGGTGTCGGCCTTGCGGCTCAACAGGAAGAAGCGCACCGCGTCCTTGCTGGTCCACTCGATGAGGTCGCGCAGGGTGACGTAGCTGCCGGCGCGCTTGGAGATCTTCACCTCCTGGCCGCCGCGCATCACCCGCACCATGGTGTGCAGCACGTAGTCGGGATAGCCCTGGGGGATGCCGACGCCGGCCGCCTGCAGGCCTGCGCGCACCCGGGCGATGGTGCCGTGGTGGTCGGTGCCCTGGATGTTGATTGCACGCTCGTAGCCGCGCTCCCATTTGGCGATGTGATAGGCGACGTCGGGCACGAAATAGGTGAAGGTGCCGTCGGACTTCTTCATCACCCGGTCCTTGTCGTCGCCGTAGTCGGTGGTCCTGAGCCACAGCGCACCGTCCTGTTCGTAGGTCTTGCCGGCCTCGACCAGTTTCTGTACGGTCGCCTCGACGCGCCCGCTGGTATACAGGCTCGACTCCAGATAGTAATTGTCGAAACGCACCGCGAACGCCTGCAGGTCGAGGTCCTGCTCGTGGCGCAGGTAGGCGACGGCGAACTGGCGGATCGAATCGAGATCGTCGACGCTGCCCGACGCGGTGAATTCGCGGTCGTCCGACTTCACGGTTTTCTGCGCCAGAAAATCGGCGGCGATGTCGGCGATGTAGTCGCCGTTGTAGGCCGCTTCCGGCCAGGCGGCGTCGCCCGGCTTCAGGCCCTTGGCGCGCGCCTGCACGCTGTTGGCGAGCGTGGCGATCTGCACGCCGGCGTCGTTGTAGTAGAACTCGCGGTAGACCTCCCAGCCCTGCGCCGCGTACAGGTTGCAGATGGCGTCGCCGAGCGCGGCCTGGCGGCCGTGGCCGACATGCAGCGGGCCGGTCGGGTTGGCCGAGACGAACTCGACCAGCACCTTGTGGCCGCGGCCGGCGTCGCCGCGGCCGAATTGTGCGCCTTCCGCACGCACGCGCTGCACGATGCCGTGCCAGGCCGCCGGCGCGAGATGGAAGTTGATGAAGCCGGCGCCGGCGATTTCCGCCTTGGCGATCAGCGGCGAGGCGGCCAGCTCGGTGAGGATCAGCTGCGCCAGTTCGCGCGGATTCTTCTTCAGCGGACGCGCCAGCTGCATCGCGGCATTGCTGGAGAAATCGCCATGGGCGGGGTTCTTCGGGCGCTCGATTTCGAGGCTGACCGGGGCGTCGGGTGCCACCGTTTCGAGGGCCTCGCCGATCAGGAGTGCGATCTGTTCTTTAAGTGGATGGGTGTTGGACATGGTTACAAAGAGGACGGGACGACATGCGCCCCTGTCCTGAGCGCAGTCGAAGGGCTCACTGTTCGAATGGGTAGCCCGCGATTATAAGCGCCGTGTGCGGGGCATCAAAACGCGGGTGCTCTGAACTGGAAATACGCTGAATGGAAAAGACGAGAATCTTCCGCATGCAGCGTTGCAAATCTCGCCAGGTATTCAACCTGGCTGCGTTTTGCGCCTTGCCTGCGAAAGATTTCGCCATTCCATAACAAGCCCGCAGCGCAACGCAAGCGTTCGATCAGCGATTTCCAGTTCAGAACAACAGCGGGTCGACATCAAGCGACCAGCGGGCGATTCGGGGCTTGATCGTTTCCAGCTGTGGCCGCCAGTCGCGCACAAATTTCTGCAGCGCCAGCCGTGAGGCCGACTGGATCAGCAACTGTGCGCGTTCCAGATTGGCGACGCGCGCCATCGGCGCCGGCGTGGCGCCGAACACGCTGATGTCTGTCGTGTCGGGCGCCAGCGCCGCGGCGCGCTGCAGGAAGGCCAGCGCCGCATCCATCGTGGTCGCCTCGGCACGCAGCAGTACCTGGCGGGTGAAGGGCGGCAGGTCGAGCCGTTTGCGCTCGGCCAGCAGTTCGCGCGCGTAGCCGGCGTAGTCGTGCCTCTGCAGGTAGCGGAACAGCGGGTGGTCGGGGAAGGCGGTCTGGATCAGCACGCGGCCGGGTTTGTCGGCGCGCCCGGCGCGTCCTGCCACCTGCATCAGCTGGGCGAACAGGCGCTCGGTGGCGCGGAAGTCCGGGCTGTAGAGCGCACCGTCGGTGTCCAGGATCAGCGCCAGCGTCATGTTGGGGAAATCGTGGCCTTTGGCCAGCATCTGCGTGCCGACCAGGATGTCGACTTCGCCGCCGTGCACCGCCGCGCCGAGCTCGGCCCAGGCGCGCGGGCGCATGGTGTCGCGGTCGATACGGCGGATGCGTGCGGTGGGCAGAAAAGCAGTGAGCGTCTCCTCCAGCCGCTGGGTGCCCTGGCCGAGCGGTTTGAGGTCGGGATTGCCGCAACTCGGGCATTCGGCGGGGATGTGCGTCTCGAGCCCACAGTGGTGGCATTTCAGCCGGTGCGAGGTGCGGTGCAGCACCAGCCGCGCCGAGCAGCGCGGGCAGGGCGACACCCAGGCGCAGCTCGGGCAGTAGAGCGCCGGAGCGTAGCCGCGCCGGTTGAGGAAGACCAGGCTCTGCTCGCCGTGCGCCAGGGTTTCGGTCAATGCCTGTAGCGCGGGGCGAGTGAGGCCGTTGTCGACCGGGATGTGCTTCAGGTCGACGAGCTCGATCTCCGGCAGCTGTGCCTGGCTGACCGCGCGCTGCTTCAGCTCGATCAGTTGATAGCGGCCATTCAGAGCTTGCGCATAGCTCTCCAGCGAGGGCGTGGCCGAGCCGAGCACCACCGGAACGTTGGATTGCTTGCCGCGCGCGATGGCGACGTCGCGTGCCGAATAGCGCAGGCCATCCTGCTGCTTGAACGAGGCGTCGTGCTCCTCATCGACCACGATCAGGCCCAGCCGGGGCAGCGGCGCGAACACAGACAGCCGGGTGCCGAGCAGCACATCGCAGTCGGGCGCGGCGAGCCAGTTTTCCGCGCGTGCGGTTTCGGCGAGGCCGCTGTGCAGCGTGGCAAAGCGGCGCCCGGGGAAGCGACGGCGGAAATGCTGTTCCAGTTGAGGGGTGAGGGCAATTTCGGGAATCAGCACCAGTGCCTGTCGGTTTGCTGCCAGCACGGCGTCGATCAGGCGCAGGTACAGCTCGGTCTTGCCGCTGCCGGTGACGCCGTGGATCAGGTGGACGCCGAATTGTCCGAGCGTGGGCAGCAGCGTGTCGAGCGCGGCTTGCTGCTCGGGCGTGGCGGCCGGTGCCGCCGCCGTTCTCGGGGTGTTGCCGGTGTCGGGCGGCAAGCGCGCCCACGTGGCCCAGCCTGTCTCGACCAGCGTGGCGGCGTGGCGGCTTTGCTTCTGCGCGCGCAACGCGTCACGCGATTGCGGCGCTGCCCGCAAGGTGTCGAGCAGGGCGTGCTGCGCCTTGGCGCGGGCCGGTGGTTCTGCCGCCCGTCCGGCATCGGTCAGCACCAGCCAGGGCGTATCCGCGACAAACGGCGTGGCGTTCCTCAGGCGCGGCGGCAGCGTGGCCAGCAGGATCGCGCCCAGCGGATAGTGGTAATAGTCGGCGCAAAACTGCGCCAGGCGTAGGATGTCGGGAGACAGCGCGGGGCGGTCGTCCAGCACGCGGATCAGGTCGCGCAGCTTGCCCGCCCCGATGGTGCTGTCGGGCTGTTGCGCCAGCGCGACGCCAACCTGAAGGGTGCGGCCGAATGGGATCTCGACCAGGCTGCCTGGCGGCACCCTACCCAAGCCTTCCGGCAGGCGATAGTCGAACAGCCGGTGCAGCGGCGTATCGAGCGCGACCTGAAGGATGGGCGGCATGAGCTTAGCGGCTAATCTTGGTTGATGGGTTGAGAAAGAGCGGTAACAGATTGTTATAAAAGAGTTATTTGTCGTTGTCCACGCAAGCTGTGGATAATTGTGTGGGTGATTTGTGTCGACTGCCTTCAAACGCCCGTATTCAGGCGTGGGGGTACCACAGGTTAAAAAGCAGGCAGGCCAGTAAGTTTATATTTTTCAGTCACTTATAAACAGCGCCCGGCTGTCAAGGACTTGACACAAAAAAAGTTCCCCTGCGCCAAAACTGTGCATAAGTTAATGCTTCTATTGCCGCAAATACGGGCCTTGGCGCACCTTATGGGTGCGCAAGGCCTTGTTTAT
>DATCTE010000438.1:0-2764 GCA_036568085.1 Thiobacillus sp. | reverse complement strand
AGGCCGGTTTCAGCTTGTCGCGCTCGATCAGCGCGTATGCGGAATGGTTGTGGATCGACTCGAAATTCTCGGCCTCCACCACATACGCATCGATCAGCGGTTCGGCATTCATCGCCGCGGCGACGTCGCGCACGATGTCCTCGACGAATTTCGGGTTGTCGTAGGCGCGCTCGGTGACGTATTTTTCGTCCGGGCGCTTCAAGAGTCCGAAGAGTTCGCACGATGCCTGGTCCTCGACCTTGCGCACCAGATCCTCGATCCACAGGAAGCCGTTGGTTTTCGCCGAAACGGTGACGTGCGAGCGCTGGTTGTGTGCGCCGTAGTCGGAGATTTTCTTCGAGCAGGGGCACAGGCTGGTCACCGGCACCAGCACCTTGGTGGTGTGGGTATATTTCCCGTTCTGGATCTCGCCGATGAAGGTGACCTCGTAATCGAGCAGGCTCTGCACGCCGGAGACGGGTGCGGCCTTGTTGACGAAATAGGGGAAGGTCATTTCGATGTAGCCCGACTCGGCCTCGAGGCGTTCCACCATCTGGCGCAGCATGCCCTCGAAGTTCTCGACCGAGATCTCGCGCTCGCGGGTGTTGAGAATCTCGATGAAACGCGACATGTGCGTGCCCTTGAAGTTGTGCGGCAGGTACACGTACATGTTGAAGGTGGCGATGGTGTGCTGGACGCCGTCGTTCTTGTCCGCGACCCGGATCGGGTGGCGGATGCTCTTGATGCCGACCTTGTTGATGGCGATTTGCCGCGTGTCAGCCGAGCTTTGCACGTCCGGCATGCAAACGGCGTTGTCGCAAATCTGGTTCATGGCAGGCTCCTGTGAAGATTGCAGTTTAGACTGAGTATAAACTGCCAGAATAGTTGAGTAAACTACTCAGGTAATAGGGTTATCCGCTGGCGGACGGCTTGCTCTATGCCTGCTGCGTCGAGTCCGCAGTCAGCCAGCATCCTGACCGGATCGCCATGTTCGATGAAGGTGTCGGGCAGACCCAGATGAAGGACCGGCACGCCCAGACCGATTTCGGCCAGCGCCTCGGCCACGCCTGCGCCGGCGCCGCCCGCCACAGCGTTTTCCTCCAGCGTCACCAGCAGGCGATGGTTTTGTGCCAGATCGCGCAGCAGGTCGAGGTCCAGCGGTTTCACGAAGCGCATGTCGACCACGCTGGCGTCGAACGCTTCGGCGGCTTGAAGGGCGGGGGCGACCAGGCTGCCGAAGGCGATTAGCGCTACGTCGCGACCGCTGCGCCGCAACACCCCCTTGCCGATTTCGACGGGCTGAAGGCCGGGTTCGATCACCGCGCCGCTGCCGCTGCCGCGCGGGTAGCGCACCGCCGACGGTCCGTCGTGCAGGAACGCGGTGGTCAAGAGGCGGCGGCACTCGTTCTCGTCTGACGGCGCAGCGATCAGCATGTTGGGGATGCAGCGCAGGAAAGAGAGGTCGAAACTGCCGGCGTGGGTGGGGCCGTCGGCGCCGACCAGCCCGGCGCGGTCGATCGCCAGCATCACCGGCAGGTCCTGCAGCGCCACGTCGTGGATCAGCTGGTCGTAGGCGCGCTGCAGGAAGGTCGAGTAGATCGCCACGACGGGTTTGATGCCCTCGCACGCGAGGCCTGCTGCGAAGGTCAGGGCGTGCTGTTCGGCGATGCCGACGTCGAAGTAGCGCTTGGGATACTCCTGCGAGAAGCGCACCAGGCCCGAGCCTTCGCGCATCGCCGGCGTGATGCCGATCAGCCGTGTGTCGGTGGCGGCCATGTCGCACAGCCAGTCGCCGAACACCTGGGTATAGGTCGGCTTGCCGCCGGACTTTTCGGCCATCCCGGCGGCGGGGTCGAAACGCGACACGCCGTGGTACAGGCAGGGATTGGTTTCGGCAGGCGCGTAGCCCTTGCCCTTTTTGGTCACGATATGCAGGAACTGCGGGCCGCTGAGCTGCTTGATGTTGGAGAGCGTGTCGAGCAGCACATCGAGATCGTGGCCGTCGATCGGCCCGATGTAGTTGAAGCCGAATTCCTCGAACAGCGTACCCGGGGTCACCATGCCCTTCATGTGTTCCTCGGCGCGCTTGGCCAATTCGCGAATCGGCGGCGCGACCGACAGCACCTTTTCGCCGGCGCGGCGGGCGGCGGCGTAGAACTTGCCCGACATCAGCCGTGCCAGGTAGTTGTTCAGGGCGCCGACATTGGGCGAGATCGACATGTCGTTGTCGTTCAGCACCACCAGCAGGGGCAGGTCGGTCGCGCCGGCATTATTCAAGGCTTCGAAGGCCATGCCGGCGGTCATCGCACCATCGCCGATGATAGCTACGGCGCGCTGGTCTGAGCCCAGTTGCTGGAAGGCTTCGGCCATGCCGAGCGCGGCCGAGATCGAGGTGCTGGAATGACCTGTGCCGAAGGCGTCGAAGGCGCTCTCGGCGCGGCGCGGGAACCCGGCGATGCCACCCGCCTGGCGCAGGCCGGCCATTGCTTCGCGACGTCCGGTGAGAATCTTGTGGGCGTAACTCTGGTGGCCGACGTCCCACACGATGCGGTCGCGTGGGGTGTCGAATACGTAATGCAGTGCCAGGGTCAGTTCCACTGCACCCAGATTCGAGGCCAGATGGCCACCGGTATGGGCGACGGAATCCACCAGAAACGCGCGCAGTTCGGCCGCCAGCTTCGGCAGGTCGTCAGGCGCGAGCGCCCGCAGGTCGGCTGGGGTGTTAATGGTGTCGAGCAAAGGGGTGGTCATGTCAGAACGTCCGCTCGACCACGAAGTCGGCCAG
>DATCTE010000437.1:0-2120 GCA_036568085.1 Thiobacillus sp. | reverse complement strand
CGCCAGCATTTCAGAAAGCTCCACCGGCGAGACGTCCAGAACCCCGGCCAGATGCGCACGCTGGTCGGCCGACAGGTTGAGGTCGGCCGCCCGCGCCCACAGGGACTCGACGGGCGTGCTGATCGCCAGCAGCTGGCCGTAACGATCCGTCACCTGCCCACGGTGCGCCGGCAAGGTGAGGTTGCGATTGGACACCGCGTCGCCCTTGCCCTGCAGATAGTCGGTATTGAGGCCCTGCAGATAGAACGCCCGCCCGCCCACTACCACCATTCCGGCTAGCAGCAGGCTGCCCACCGTCGCCATGCGCCAGGGAGCAAGATTCAGCTTGAGCAGCTTGCGTGAATGGTAATTCATGGTGCGCTCGTCAGCGTTTCGGTGCGCACACGGTCATGCGGCGGCGCGATCAGGCCCAGCCGGGTTCTTGCAAGCGTATCGACCCGCGCCGGGTTGGCCCAGGTACCTTGTTCCAGCTGCAATTGCCCCCATTGCTCGTCCAGCCCACGCGCCTCTTTTTTCAGACGTTCCAGTTCAACAAAATAGGTGCGCGCACGATGCTGCGCCTGCACAACCGCCAGCGCACACACCACCAACACCAACGCCAGAATGACGTTGAGACGGCTCATGCCGTCTCACCCACACGTTCCGCCACCCGCAGCACGGCACTGCGCGCACGCGGATTGGCCGCCACTTCGGCATCGGTCGCATGCCGGGCACGGCCCATCAACTTCAGGCGCCCCGGTTTCAGCATGGCGGCCGGAATCGGCAGCCGGCGCGGCGCCTGTTCCCCCTGCGACTCGTCGCGCATGAAGCGTTTGACGATGCGGTCTTCCAGCGAATGAAAGCTGATGACCGCGAGCCGGCCGCCGGGTTGCAGTCTGTCCACGCACTGCGGCAGCACGGCGCTCAGCTCTTCCAACTCGCGGTTGAGATAAATCCGTATAGCCTGGAAGCTGCGGGTCGCCGGGTGTTGCCCCGGTTCGCGCTTTTTGACCGCTGCGGCAATGAGATTCGCCAGCTGCCCGGTGCTGCGGATGGCTTCTTTTTGCCGTGCCGCAACAATCGCGCGCGCAATCGATTTAGCAAACCGCTCTTCCCCGTAGGTGCGGATGACTTCACTGATCTCCCCCTCTGCCGCCGTCGCCAGCCAGTCCGCCGCCGACATTCCACTGCCCGGATCCATGCGCATATCGAGCGGCGCATCGAAGCGGAAGCTGAATCCGCGCGTCGCGTCATCAAGCTGTGGCGACGACACCCCGATATCCAGCAGAATCCCGTTCACCTGCGTGACACCCAATTCATCCAGCACTGCGCCCAGACGCGAAAACGCACGCTGCACCAGCGTCAGCCGCGCATCCTTCAGCACTTTGCCGGCGCGGATGGCATCGGGGTCGCGGTCCAGCGCGATCAGACGGCCAACGGCGCCCAGCTGCGCCAGAATCAGCCGACTGTGCCCGCCGCGCCCGAAGGTGGCATCGACATATACACCATCGGGCTTGATCGCCAGCGCCGTCACCGCCTCCTGTGCCAGCACCGGCACATGGGCGGGCTCCATCACAACGTAAATCCCTCCAGCTCGGGCGGCAGCGCGTCGTCGCTGAAGCTCAGCGCCTGCGACACCTGCGCCTCCCAGCGCGCCTCGTTCCACAGTTCGACCTTGCTGCCCTGCCCCACCAGCACGACGTTTTTATCCAGTTCGGCAAACTTGCGCAGCATGGGCGGCAACAGCACGCGACCGGCGCTGTCCATGTCCATGTCGTGCGCATAGCCGACGAGTAATTGCTTGAGGCTGCGGGTACGCGGATTGAAATCGGAGAGGCCGTTGAGTTTTTTCTCGATCGGCTCCCATTCGGGCAGGGGATAGAGCAACAGGCACTGGCTGGGGTCGGCAGTGATCACCACGCGACCGCCGCCATTCACCAGGAGGGCATCGCGATAGCGCGCCGGCACCACGAGCCGGTTCTTGCTATCCAGACTGACTGTTGCGACCCCCCGAAACATGCTCCCCCCGTATTGAAATTGATTGTGATCGGACGGGCGCATTCTCCCACAACTTCCCACCAATCACCACTTGCACCCACTATAGGGGATAGTTTTGGGGGGGTCAAGATCAAAGACACAAA
>DATCTE010000436.1:0-6256 GCA_036568085.1 Thiobacillus sp. | reverse complement strand
CCCCGGTTCACGGGCGCCACGATGGGCTGCCGGGTGATGACTTCCGCCTTGACGCGGGGCGCGGCGCCGCGGGGAACCACCAGATGGAAATCCTGCGCGAAGCCCATGCTCACCGAGGGACGCTCGCCCCGGTAGAGGTTGGCCACCTTGACGGCTTGCTGGGCGCGATACAGCGGCACACTGTCGAAATTCTCGAAAGCGTAATTCAGCAGCTTCAGCGCGTCCTGCGTGCGCTGCGCGTCCGAGCGCGCACCCAGCACCACCGCGATACGGCGCTGATCGCCACGCTGCGCCGATGCCGCCATGCAATAGCCGGCCTGGGGCGTGTGCCCGACTTTGAGGCCGGTCACCGTATTGTCGCGCCACAGCAGGCGATTGCCGTTGTAATACGTGATGCCCTGGAACGCCAGCTCCTTCTGGCTGAAGAATGCCAGCCGGTCCGGAAAATCGCGCGCCAAGGCACGCCCGAGCAGGGCAAGATCGCGTGCGCTCGATTCATGACCGGCGGCAGCCAGTCCAGTCGCGTTCATGAAGCGGGTTTTCGTCATGCCCAGCCGCCTGGCCTCGCGATTCATGCGCTCGACAAACGCCGCCTCGCTGCCGTCAACTGCCGTCACCAGGGTGAGCGTGGCATCGCTGGCCGACTCCACCAGCATGCCCTGAAACAGCGTATCGACGCTCACCTTCTCGCCCGGCTTGAGGAAGATGCGCGCACCATCGGCCTCGGTGGCGGCCTGCGGAACGCTGACCGTCTCGCCCAGGCTCAACTTGTTCCTGCGGATATCGCCCAGGAGGACATAGGCCGTCATCAGCTGCGTCAGCGAAGCCGGCGCCAGCGGCAGATCGGCCTGACTGGCAGCCAGTTCGCGCCCGCTCGCCTGATCGATCACGATCCAGGCGCGCGATGCAATGCTGGGAGGGGCCGCCCATACCGTTGCAGAAAACAGGAGCGTCAGCCCCAGCCAGAAGATTTTCATGCTCAGCCTTTCGATCAGTCGCGTCTGACCAGGACCGCCTTCAGGTCAAGGCGTTCCCGTACCCGCTCACGATCCGACTGCGCCGCGTCGTCGCTGGCATACGGTCCGAGCTGCACGCGATGCAGGCTGCCCTCGCGCACCACGCGCGTCTGGCTGGCGTCGATGTCGAGCAGGCGTTCCAGGCGGTCGCACAATTGCCGCGCATTGTCGGCGCGCGAAAAGGCACCCACCTGAAGGTAGATCCCGTCCTGCGGCACCTTGCCCTGGGCGTCCTCGGCGTCGGGGTCGATGCTTTCCACCCGCACCCGGGCGCTGCCTTTCCCCAGATAGCCCAGCTTGTAGGCGGCGGTATACGACAGGTCGATGATGCGCTTGCTGTGGAACGGCCCGCGATCGTTGATGCGCACCACCACTGACTTGCCGGTGTCGAGCGAGGTGACCCGCGCATAACTCGGGATCGGCAGGGTCGGATGCGCCGCGGTCATGGCATACATGTCGTACGGTTCGCCCGAGGAGGTCTTCTTGCCCTGGAAACGGCGGCCGTACCATGAGGCCAGCCCCTCCTTGACGTAGGGCTGACGGGTGGTCTGCGGCGTGTAGGTGGTGCCCAGCGCGACATAGGTGCGGTTGGCCCGGGGGTTCAGCGGTTCCTTGCGCGGCACGGCGTCGGGAACGGCATCCAGATTCGCCGGCGGATTCGCCTCCGGGCCATCATCCAGATAATAGCCGCCGCCTTTGGGCGCGGTCGATGCCTGCTTTGCGGGCGGGGTGCTGGCACAACCGCCCAACGCCAGCGCGAGGGCAGCAATGCCCAGTAACGAGATCGTCTTCATGGCCGTATTTTAACGCGTCACGATTTGTTGAGCTGGCGGTGCGTCGCCACGCTCATCAGGATGCCCACGCCCAGCAGCAGCGTGACGAGCGCCGTCCCGCCGTAACTCATCAGCGGCAAGGGCACGCCGACCACCGGCAGAATGCCCGACACCATGCCCATGTTGACGAATACGTAGGTGAACAGATTGAGGCTCAGGGTGGCCGCCATCAGCCGCCCGAACAGCGTCGGCGCGCGCGCGGCGATGACCAGGCCGCGCGCAACGATGGCCAGATACAGCCCGACCAGCAGGATCGCGCCGGCGTAGCCGAATTCCTCGCCGAACACGGCATAGATGAAATCGGTGGTGCGCTCGGGAATGAAGTCGAGCTGGTTTTGCGTGCCCTGCATCCAGCCTTTGCCGAACAGCCCACCGGAGCCGATTGCGATGGTCGACTGGATGATGTGGTAGCCGGCACCCAAGGGGTCGGACGAGGGATCGAGCAGCATCAGCACGCGGCGCTGCTGGTAATCGTGCATCAGGCCCCACACCACGGGCAGGCTGGCGGCCCCCAGGGTGGCGCCCCCGAGGATCACCTTCCACGGCAGGCCGGCAAAGAACAGCAGGTAAAATCCCGACGCGCCGAGCATCAGCGCCGTACCCAGGTCGGGCTGGCGCAGGATCAGCAGAAACGGCACCAGCAGCAGCACGCCGCCGACCAGATAATGCTTGGCGCGAAGCACCGCCTCGTTGCGATGGAAATACCAGGCCAGCATCAACGGCAACGCCAGTTTCAGCAGCTCGGACGGCTGGAACGCAAAGCCCACGTCCAGCCAGCGACGGGCGCCGTTGCGGACTTCGCCGAACAGCGCCACCCCGATCAGCAGCACCACCCCTGCCACATACAGCGGCGGCCCCACCTTGGACAGCAGGTGCGGCGGTACGTTGGCAATCACCACCATCACTCCCAGCGCCAGTCCTATATTGACGAGGTGGCCGCTGATGCGTGCTGCGCTTTGGCCCGAGGCGCTCGTCACCACCGCCAGACTGATGCCCAGCACCAAGACCACCAGTGTCAGCAGGATGCCGTCCACGTGGCGCAGGCCGCTCAAAAACCCATGGCTAGTCCGAGGCATCGTTCCCCTCCGGTTTCATGTTGCCGGGGCGCTTCCCGGTCAGGTAATAATCGAACACCGCACGCGCGATCGGCGCCGCGGTGGAACCGCCGTGCCCACCGTTCTCCACCATCACCGCCACCGCGATGGTGGGGTTCTCGGCCGGCGCATAGGCAATGAACAGCGCATGGTCGCGATTTTTCCGCGACAGACTGCCGGCATCGTAGCGAGCGCCCTGCTTGATGCCGACCACCTGCGCGGTGCCGGTCTTGCCGGCAATAGTATAGGGGGCGCCGGCGGCGGCGGCCGCCGCCGTGCCGCCCGGTCGCATCGCGTCCATCATGCCTTGCCGGATCACCGCAAGGTCATCCGGATTGAGCGCCAGCTGCCCGCGCACCACCACGGGCTGCGGCTGCCAGACGTGGGTGAGCGGGTCGCGTATCGCCTGCACCAGGCGCGGCTCGACCCGTTTTCCGCCATTGGCGATCATGGCGGTCGCGGCCGCCAGTTGCAGCGGCGTAGTCAGATGATAGCCCTGGCCGATGCCCGCGATCACCGTCTCGCCGGGATACCACTCCTTCTTCCAGCGGCGCTGCTTCCAGTCGCGCGAAGGCAGCAGGCCCGGCGATTCGCCCTCCAGGTCGATGCCGGTTTTCTCGCCAAAACCGAATTTCGCCAGGTAATCGTGCATGCGGTCGATCCCCATGTCGAACGCCAGTTTGTAGAAATAGGTATCGCACGACTGCGCGATGGCCCGGCGCATATCGACGAGCCCGTGGCCGCCGTGCTTCCAGTCGCGAAACTGGTGACTGCTGTTGGGCAGGGAGAAATACCCGGGATCGACCGTGATGTCCGCAGGTTTGCGCACCCCCAGTTCCAGTCCGGCCAGCCCCATGAATGGCTTGATCGTCGAACCCGGCGGATAGACGCCGCGCAGCACACGATTCACCATCGGCCGTTCGGGCGAATCGTTGAGTGCCTTCCAGGTTTCCGGATCGATGCCGTCGATGAACAGATTGGGGTCGAACCCCGGTTTGCTCACCATCGCCAGCACGCCGCCGGTATTGGGGTCGAGCGCCACCAGCCCGCCCGTATAATCGCCGAATGCCTGTTCGGCAATCGCCTGCAGGTCGCGGTCGAGATACAGGCGCAGATCCTTGCCCGCCACCGGCGGAATCCGCGACAGCGCGCGCACCGCACGGCCGCTTGCGTCGGTCTCCATCTGGTCGAAGCCGGTGCGGCCATGCAGCAGGGTTTCGTAACTCTGCTCCAGCCCGGTCTTGCCGATATGCACCGTACCCCGGTAGTTCTGCTCGCGCCCGGATTCGCGCAGGGCCTTGAGGTCACGGTCATTGATCCGGCCGATGAATCCGACCACATGCGACATGCCGGAGCCGGCCTGATAGTTGCGGAACAGCCGCGCTTTCACCTCCGCCCCCGGCAGGCGGTAATGGTTGGCCGCCAGGATCGCCACTTCCTCGTCGGTCAGCTTGCTTTTCAACGGCACCGTCTCGAACTCGTGCGATTCGGCAAGCAGACGCCGGAAGCTCCGCAGCTCCCCCGGCGTGATCTGGATCAGCTTGCTCACTTCGGCCAGCGTGGCCTCCAGATCGCGGGGCTGCGCCCGCGCCAGTTCGAGCGTATAGGCCGAATAGTTTTCCGCCAGGATGCGACCTTTCCGGTCCAGGATCAGCCCGCGGTTGGGCGCGACGGGCACCAGCGAAATGCGGTTGTTTTCGGCACGCTGGATGTAGTACTCGTGCTGCATGATCTGCAGGTAAAATCCGCGCCCCAGCAGGGCCGCCGCGAGCAGCACCACGAAGGCTGCCCCCGCTTTCAGCCGTCCGTGAAAGCGGGCCAGCTCGCGATCCAGGTTCTTCAGCGGCGTGGCTAGCGGCATGCCCGGCTCACGCCCGATCCTGCGCGCCCTTGCCATGCCACAGACGCACGAACAAGGCGACCAGATACCACAGCACGGTACTGCCCAGCACCGGAATCAGGATGCTCAGTCCGGACGGCGGGTTGACCGCCAGCCAGCCCACCAGCAGCACCACCGTCTGCACCCCAAGCAGGATCGGGAACATTTGGGCGGCCTGCCGGTGCGGGTCGAACTGCAGCAGCCGCAAGCGCAGATACAGCACCAGATAGACGCCGATCACATAGGCGATGGCGTGCTGGCCGAACACCGCGCCATCCTGGAAATCGGCCAGCAGGCCGAGAAAGAATGCCGTGCCGAAACCGATGCGCGCGGGCTGATGCAGCGTCCAGAAGAGGACGCCGACCAGCACGAAGTCCGGCCGCACGACCAGCGCCCAGCCCGACCAGGGCAGCTGTTCCAGCAGCACCGCCAGGGTCAGGGTACCGAGGATGCGGCGCCAGCTGCCGGGCGTCTGGGCAGACACGTTCATCGCGCCGTCACCTGCGGTTCCGCGATCAGCACCAGCACCCCACGCGAGCGGTCGAGCCCCGCCAGCGGCAGGCAGTCCACCCGCAGATAGGGGCTGGATTGCGAACGGGATACCCGGGTGACGGTTGCCACCGGAACGCCAGCGGGATACACCCGGTCGATGCCCGAGGTCAGCAGGCGATCGCCCGGCCGGAGATCAGTCTGCGACGGCATGTAGCGCAGTTCCATCTGGCCGTGCCCGATCCCGGCGGCGAGCCCGCGCTGGCCGGTGCGCTCGACGAACACCGGCGTCAGCTGCTCGGCGCTGCTCACCAGCGTGACCTCGCTCGACCCCGGGTACACCCGGGTCAGCTGCCCCACCAGGCCGTCTGCATCGACCACCGGCAGGCCGGTGCGCAGCCCGGTGCCGCCACCCTGGTCCAGTGTGAGGCGCTGGGCAAACCAGTCGTGTCCCTGGTACAGCAGGGCGGCATGCACCACCTGCTGGCCCGGACGGCTTTGCAGCTTCAGCAACGCCCGCAATTCGGCATTTTCGCGCGCCAGTTCCTTCCCGTTGTTCACGCCCACCAGCAGCTGCGTCCGTTCAGCCAGGAGCGCATCGCGCTCTTTTTGCAGGAGACGGTGGCGGGTGAAGAAGCCGGTGAGTTCGGCTGCAACCTCGGTGGGAACCCGCATGACTTCGCGCACCGGCTGCAGCAGCATGGAAAATCCGCTGCGCAGGCCGTCGAGCGCGTGATAGCGGACATCGACCACCACGCAGGACAAGCCCATCAGAAGCCAGATCGTCAGGCGTGCCGTCGGCCCCAGCCGGCGGGCGAACATAAGCTGGCCCGGCATCGCCATCAGCAGGCCCGGTCAACAGCGGCTGCGTTCACTCGTTGGTGAACACCGACGCCAGCTTGTCCATTTCCTCGAGCGCGCGGCCCGACCCGCGCACCACGCAGG
>DATCTE010000435.1:0-6827 GCA_036568085.1 Thiobacillus sp. | reverse complement strand
GCACCCGCACCGAGCTGCGGTGCGCCGGACACCAGCCCGGTGGCAATCCCCGGCCCGAAGATCCCGAGTCCCAGCATCGCCAGTGAAGCGAGCATGATGGTCAGCGCCAGGTCGATGGAGGGTTCGGTGCCGGGCGGTGTTTGAAACTGTGCAAACAGTCCCGTGCCGATGCCGACGATCACCGCCAGCACCAGCACCTTGATGCCCGATGACACCACGTTGCCCAGCACCCGCTCGGCGAGGAATGCGGTCTTGTTCCACAACGCGAACGGCACCAGCACGAAGCCCGCGAGCGTGGTCAGCTTGAATTCGATCAACGTGACGAAGAGCTGCACCGCGAGTACGAAGAAGCTCACGATCACCACCAGCCAGGCGAGAAACAGCACGCTGATGACATCGAGGTTAGCGAACACCTCAGGGAAGCCGGTCAAGTCGCTGATCTGCGCCATGATGGGTTGCGCCGCATCGACACCGACCTTGGCCAGGTGGCCCGGCTGCAGAAACTGCGCCTGCGTCAGCGTGGAACCCGACGCCACCAGCCCGAGTCCGGCAAACGAATTGAACAGGATGCCTGCCAGGTTGTTGAAGTTGCCGATGATGAACGCGAACGCGCCGACATAGAGCGTCTTCTTGATCAGCCTGCCGATTACGTCCTCGCCGCCCATGGCCCAGAACAGCCCGGCCAACGTCATGTCGATCACCACCAACGTCGCGGTGAGGAACGCCACTTCGTTATGCAGCAGGCCGAAACCCGAGTCGATGTAGTGCGAGAAGACATCGAGGAAGTGGTCGATGACCGACAGATCGTTCATGGCTCAGTCTTTCGCTGCGGAAGCGGGTGCGGCCGGTGGCGCGGGCGTGTACGGCGTGCCGCTGCCCATGAAGCGCCGCCGCGTGGCCTCACTCGCCCTGTTGCACAGGGCATCGCCCGCCTTATCGTGGTTGGCCTTGCACTGCGCGCGGACTTCCTTCAGGCGCTCGGGATTCGCCAGCAGCGATTCGACCGAGTCGGTGGGTGCCGGCTTGTTGCAGGCGGCGAGCAGCAGGGTGCAGGCGAGGGTGGTCAGGAGGGTTTTCATATGGGTTCCTCAGTTGCCGTAGAAGTTGACGGGGGATGGCGAGTACGGTGTGCCGGTGCCATGGAAACGCTTGCGCACCTCGGCGGCACGCGCATGCACCGCGACCTGACGCGCCTGTTCGAGAGCGACGGCGCGGTCTTGCGTGACCTGGAGCTGCTGCGCCTGGATCGCCTGCCGGGCCTGCAAGGCGAGCAACTGGTTCGTCGCCTGGGTGGCCTGCAAGGCGCCCACCGCCGACTGGCTGCTGTTCACGAGGGCGGACAAGGTCTGCTCGTCGGAGGCGAAGTTCTGCACCGACTGCGACTGCACCTCGGTCGCGGTGCGTAGCGCCTCCAGTGCGTTCTGCCAACGCTGGCTGGCGTCGAGCGCCATCTGGTTTGCCGGGGTCGAGGCGGTGTAGGCAGCGGGATAGAGCTGCGCGAACTGGGTCTCCATCTGAGTCAGATTCAATGACAGCCCTTGCGCCTGCTGCAGCAGCTGGTTCGTCGCGGACAGTGCGGATTGCAGTTGATTGAGCGCGCTGAAGGGGAGGCTGGTCAGGTTCTTCGCCTGGTTGGTCAGCATCTGCGCTTCATTCTGCAGTTGCTGGATCTGGTTGTTGATCTGCTGCAGAGTACGGGCGGCGGTCAGGATGTTCTGCACCAGATTGGCCGGATCGATCACCACCCATTGCGCCTGTGCTGCAGGCATCACGGTCATGAGCATGGCGGCGGCGAGGGCAGGCAGGGTCCTCTTCATGACGGATTCTCCTTGGGAATGGTCGGGATGAACGGGAAGGACGGGATGAGGTTCGCGGCCCAGTCGAGGCCGCGATGGCGCAGCCAGGCGGCCGCGAAGTCCGCCGGCGGCACCGACGCGGCAACGGCGTCGATGGCGCGCTGGTCTTCAGGTCTGGCCGCGCCGGCGAACGCCAGCGTCACCGGCCCGAGCCCCAGATCGAAGACGCGGTTGCCGAGCCGCGACTGGTAGTAGTAGTCGCGCTTGGGCTGGGCGGTCGCCACGATCTCGATTTGCCGCGCATTGAGACCGAAGCCTTCGTAGATGACGCGAATCTGCGGCTCGGTCGCCTGGGGATTGGGCAGGAAGATGCGGCTCACGCAGCTCTCGACGATGGCCGGCGCAATGCTGGAATCCTTGATGTCCGCCAGCGATTGCGTCGCGAAGATCACCGACACGTTCTTCTTGCGCAGCGTCTTCAACCATTGGCGGATGCGCGCGGCGAACACCGGGTCGTCGAGGAACAGCCAGGCTTCGTCGAGGATCAACAATGTCGGGGCACCGTCGAGTCGTTCCTCGAAGCGCGCGAACAGGTAGCGCAGTACCGACAGCGCCGCCGCTTTGCTGTGCATCAGTTCTTCCATCTCGAACGCTTGCACGTCGGCGACACCGAGCTGGTCATGGTCGGCATCGAGCAGTCTGCCGTGTGCACCGCCCAGCACGTAGGGTTGCAGCGCCTGACGCAGTGCATTCGACTGCAGCAGTACGGATAATCCAGTCAGGGTGCGCTGTTCACACGGCGCGCTGGCGAGACTGTTCAGTGCCGACCACACGGACTCCTTCTCGGTCGGCCCGACAACCACGCCTTCGTGAATCAACAGGCCTTGGACCCATTCGGCCGCCCAGGCGCGGTAGCTGTCCTGGTCGATGCGGGCCAGCGGCTGGAAGGCCATGGCACCGTCCGCACCCAGGTCATAGTGCTCACCGCCAAGTCCGAGCACGGTGGCGCGAATCGAGCGCCCCATGTCGAAGGCGAAGATGCGCGATCCGGCATAGCGGCGGAACTGCAAGGCGAGCGTCGCCAGCAGCACCGACTTGCCCATGCCGATGGGGCCGACCACCAGGGTGTTGCCCACGTCGCCAATGTGCGTGACCAGCCGGAACGGCGTCGCGCCATCGGTGCGCGTCACGATCAGCGGTGGGCCGTCGAGATGCGCATTGCGCTCCTGCCCGGCCCAGACGGCGGAGACCGGCATCATGTGCGCGAGGTTCAGGGTCGAAACGATGGGTTGGCGTACGTTGGCGTAGGCGTGTCCCGGAATCGACGACAGCCAGGCATCGACCGCATTCAGGGTCTCGGGGATCGTCACGAAGCCACGGCCCTGAATCGTTCGCTCGATTGCACGGAGTTTTTCGTCGGCAGCGGTCGCGTCGGAGTCGAGCACGGTGACAGTGGCGGTGACATAGCCGAAAGACACCTGATCGCTGCCCAGTTCCTGGAGAGCAGCGTCGGCGTCCGCCGCCTTGTTCGACGCATCGGAATCGACCAGCGGACTTTCCTGCTGGAAGATGGTTTCGCGCAGCAGCGCGACGATGTTCTTGCGTTTGGCGAACCATTGCCGGCGCAAGCGGCTCAATTCCTTCTCGGCATCAGCCTTGTCGAGGCACAGGAAGCGTGTGCTCCAGCGGTAGGCAAAGCCCAGGCGGTTGAGGTCGTCAAGCAAGCCAGGCCAGGTCGAAGTCGGGAAGCCACGCACCGACACCACGCGCAGGTGTTGCGCGCCAAGCATGGGCGCAAGGCCACCGGTCAACGGCTCATCGGCCAGCAGCGCATCGAGGTGCATCGGCACCTCGGGCACGGCCACCGGATGCGGACGGGTGGATACGCAGGCATGCAGATAGGTCAGTGTCTGACCATCGTCGAGCCACGCGATTTCCGGCATTACCCCTTCGAGCAAGCCGAAGAAGCGTTCGGTTTCCGACACGAAGCCCTCCAGCCGTTCGCGCCAGTCCACGCCTTCGACCTTGCTGTTCTCATACAGCAGCTTCGCGGCGCGGGCCGTCGATTCCTCGGGCGGCAGATAAAGCAGCGTCAGGTGGTATTTGCTCTCGAAGTGGCTATCGATTTCCTCGAAAGCCGCCCTGCGTTCTTCATCGACCAGCCAGGACAGCGGCTCGGGGAACACCGACCCCGGATAGTTAGCGGCTACGCGCCGCTCGGCTTCCACGAACAAAGCCCAACCCGATCCAAGCCGACGCAGTGCGTTGTTCAATCGCGCAGAGGTCGCGACCAGTTCGCCCTGCGTAGCGCTGTCCAGATCCGGCCCGCGAAACCGTGCCGTACGCTGAAACGAGCCATCCTTGTTCAACACGACGCCCGGCGCGACCAGTCCGGCCCAAGGCAGCCAATCGGCCAGCAACGTGGGGCGCTTGTGATATTCGGCAAGGTGCATCATGGGATCGTCCTCACACGTCCAGCAGCTGCCGGTGCTTGATGTGCCGCGCGAACACGGCCATGAATTGCGCATCCAATCGCGCGCCCCACACGGCCAGCGAGTGCCCGACGATCCACAGCACCATGCCGGGCAACCATAGTTGCAGCCCGAGTCCCACGGCGGCGGCCAGCGTGCCGTTGGCAATCGCCATGGTGCGCGGTGCGCCACCCAGCAGAATCGGTTCGGTCAACGAGCGATGCAGCGGCACCTCGAAGCCGGCTGTATCAGCGCTTGACGTGTTCATGCCAGCACCGCTCCGCCGCTGAAACTGAAAAAGGTCAGGAAGAACGATGACGCGGCGAATGCGATCGACAGACCGAACACGATCTGCACCAGCTTGCGGAAGCCGCCGCTGGTGTCGCCGAATGCCAGCGTCAATCCGGTGGTAATGATGATGATCACCGCAATGATGCGGGCCACCGGCCCCTGGATCGAATCCAGCAGGGATTGCAACGGGGCTTCCCATGGCATGTTCGAGCCTGCTGCGTGCGCGGGAATGGTGATGGCCAGCAGGGCGGCGAGAGCCACTAATTGCAAGGCAGGTTTTACGGAAATGCGTGAAGTCGTCATGACGGTTCTCCGGTGGTTGAGGAAAGGGATGGGGTGAAATGCATCAGCTCGCTACTGAGCTGGTAGCCGCGGCTGTCGAAGCCGGTGACGCAGGCGATTTCCTGCACGCGGCGCGCATGGCCGCGACCGGCGATGTAGACGATGACGTTGACCGCTTCCGCGATCAGCGCGCGTGGTGGCGTCATGGCGACTTCGAGGATCAGTTGTTCCAGGCGCAGCAACGCGCCCGCAGCGGAACCGGCATGAACGGTGGCGATACCGCCCGGATGGCCCGTGCCCCAAGCCTTGAGCAAGTCCAGAGCTTCGGCGCCGCGCACCTCACCCACGACGATGCGGTCCGGGCGCAGCCGCAGGGTCGAGCGCACCAGCTCGGCCATGGTCACGATGCCGGCACGAGTGCGCAGCGGCACATGGTCGCGTGACGTGCATTGCAGCTCCACCGTGTCTTCCAACACGATCACGCGGTCGCCGGTGGCGGCGATTTCGTCAAGCAGAGCGTTGGCCAGCGTGGTCTTGCCGGTGCTGGTGCCGCCCGCGATCAGGATGTTCTGGCGCGCGCACACCGCGTTACGCAGAAATTCCGCCTGAGCCTCGGTCAGGATGCCGTCGGCCACGTAGGCGTCGAGCCGGATCAAGCCGACCGCGCGCTTCCTCAGCGCGAAGACCGGCCCCGGCGTCACCGGTGGCAGCGCACCCTCGAAACGTTCGCCCGTCTCCGGCAACTCGGCGGACAGCAGCGGCTTGCCCGCATGCACCTCGGCGCACACATGCGCAGCGACCAGGCGGATGATGCGCTCGCCGTCGGCGGGTGTGAAGCGGATGCCCAGCGGTTCGCGACCGCTGCCCAGCCGATCCACCCACAGCAGACCGTCCGGATTCAGCATGACCTCCACCACGTCGGGGTCGTCCAAAGCCTTGGCGATGTCCGGCCCCATGGCCGTGCGCAGCATGCGCACGCGACGCTCCAGCGCCAGCGAGGTCGACACGTCATGATTATGCAGTGCGTTGTTCATGACGGGACTGCTCCTGATTCGTCGTCAGCAGGCGCTTCGCTGGGGTTGGTTTTGTCGTGGGTGAAGAACTGGCTCTGATCGGGCTGGATTTCCTCGACCACGTCCCTGACCAGGCTGCGCCCGCGTAGCAGATGCCGGCCGAGCTGTTCGATGAACTGCTCGAAGCGCGCACGGCCCTGGGCGCGTGCCGCTTCCTGATGCGCTTCCGGCACCGGCGTGCTGACGGGGAGGAAGTAGCGTACGTAGAGCGCCAGCGTCTCGATCAGGATGTTCTGGTCGCGTTCCAGCTTGTCGAGCTGGCGCGACAAGCGATCCAGCCGTTTGGCGATAGCCGCTTCGCGCTGATCGCCGGAGTCGGGCGACAGGAAAGATGCCAGCGCGGCGGCGATGATGGAGGACTTGGACAAACCCTTCATGGTCGCCAGCTCGTCGAGCCTCCGGGCGTGCTCGGGTTCGATGAAGACATTCAGACGTGTGCGGCTCATAGCGCGATTCCATCGTCGGGGTCGAGGGCCGCCAGCCGCGCTGTGCGTTGCAGGCGTGGATCGAGTTGGGCGGGCAAGGGTAGCGGCAGGTCGTCGTCATCGAGCAGCCCCAGATCGTCCACCGCGTGTTCGGGTTCCGGCATGAACGCGACTTCGGCCAGTTCCGGCTGCTGCTGATGACCGCCGTCGTCGATGGCCTCACCGTGTGCGGGGAGAACCAGACCAAGAATCGGCGCGGCGGGGATCGCCAGTCTGGTCCAGTCGTCGGGCCGCGGTGCCGGCACATCGGTATAGTGTCCGTGCAGCAATTGCGGTGGTGCCTGAATGCGCGTCTTGAAATTCGCATCCAGGTAGTAGCGAATCTTCTGGGCCTTGATCGGTGGATGGCCGGACACCATCACCACCTCGTCATCGGGCGGCAACTGCATGACTTCGCCGGGCGTGAGCAGCGGCCGTGCGGTTTCCTGC
>DATCTE010000434.1:0-4159 GCA_036568085.1 Thiobacillus sp. | reverse complement strand
AAACAGGAGTTTGGGTCTGGCCTCGCCGGCTTGGCTGAGACCGGCCAGATCGCCTTTCACATCGGCCATGAACACCGGCACGCCGCAGCGCGAAAAGCCTTCGGCGAGCACTTGCAGCGTTACGGTCTTGCCGGTGCCGGTGGCGCCGGCGATCAGGCCGTGGCGATTGGCCATGGCCGGCAGCAGCTGCAAATGCGTGCTGCCTTTCCCGACGGGTATGCCTGCGGAAACATCCATCGCTCGGGTCCTTGGTTTCAGACGGGGTCGGATGGGCGCCAAGTCTATCAGCCTGCCGTGCCGAGGCTACACTCCTGCAATGACGGCGGGCGACGTGAACCACGTCGCAATTCGGCGTGCCGCGCGCGGGGCGGCGGGCAAGGCGTGAACCGCGTCGCACTGCGGATCGGGCAGCGGCCGACATACTGCTTATCCGCGTTTGGGCGCAATCAGCCCGGACCGCCCGTGGCCTGCCCGAGATGAGGGATACCCACCATGACCGATGAATCTTCCGCCGTAACACCGCCCGGCGCCCGGGCACGGTTGGTCGCGGCACTGGAGCGGTTGCTGGAATCACGGCCGACGCTGGTGCAGGCCGCAGGCATCGGTCTGGCCTTGTTGGGTTATGCCCTGCCGCTGCTGTTTCCAGTGGCTGCGCTGGGATTGTCCGTGCATCTGGTCGGTGTCCTCGCGGTGGGCGGATTCACCGCACTGGCCGAGGACTGGATTGCTCTGGGGCTGCTTGCGGTATCCGCGATACTGACGGTATCGCTGTGGCGCTTGCGGGTGGGCGAGCCCGGCGGCGAACCGGTCACCGATCAGCAGGTGCCGGCGCTGTTCGAACTGGTCGATACCTTGCGCGATGCCTTTCAGACGCCGACGATCCACGATATCCATCTCACCGACCGCGCCGATCTGATCGTGCAGCGTGTTCCGCGCAACGGCTATCCGGTGCTGGTGCGTCAGGTGCTGCTGGTCGGCTTACCCGCGCTGCAGTGCCTGAATCCTGAGCAATTCAAATGTCTGCTGGCCGCGTGCCTGGGCGAAATGTCGGCGGTACGCGCCGATGTCGCCGGCTGGCTCGGCCAGCTCGCGCGCACCTGGCTGCAGCTGCAGTCGGCCGTGGCGGGACGCTGGCAACCGGCGGCATTGCTCTATCGCGGCTTCCTTCCGGTCTATGTCCCGTTGTTGACGGCGCTGGCGCGGCGACTGGACAGCGGCCACCGCCTGCGTCGCGATCATTACGCGCTGGAGGTCGCGAGTGACGATCTCGTCGTGGAAATGTTCGCCGGTGAAATCATCATGCAGCGTTTCCTCGCCGAACTGTACTGGCCGACGGTGTATCGGGCCGCTGAACATTCGGCGACGCCGAACTTCAAGGTGTTCCGGAATCTGGAACCGGTGTTCCACAAGCGTGCCAGCGACGATCTGGTCCAGAGCTGGTTGCGCGAGGCGTATGTCGGCAAGTGGCGGAGCGACGAGCGGGATCCCGGGCTGCGTGCGCGCCTGCACGAGATCGGCCATGGCGAACTGCGCTATCGCCAGTCCGCCGGCATCAGCGCGGCGCAGCTGCTGCTCGGGGCGAGCCATCAATGGATACTGGACCGTTGCGATGCGCGCTGGGCCGAAGAGCATGGCGAGGAATGGCGCGCACGCCATGAAAAGAGCCAGCGTCAGTACGAACGGTTGAGTCTGCTGCGCGATGTGCTGCAACGCCATGGACTGCACGGCGACGAGGCGATGGCCTATGCGGCGCTGGTCAAACGCTACGGAACCGCCGGTGAGGCGCTGGAAGCCTACCGCGCCATTCTCGAACTGAATCCCGACGATGCGCAGATCAATTTCGGCGTCGGGAAGTTCCTGCTTTCCTGCCGCGATCCGCAGGGCGTCGAGGTGCTCGAACACGCCATGGCGCTGGACAAGCGTTATGTGGATCCGGCCTGCCGCCTGATCTCCGACTTCACGACCGAGCAGCGTACCCAGGCTTCGCGCAAGGCGTCCGCGCACCGGCCGGCTGCCGACGGCGGCGCCTGAACGAGGTCCGCCTCAGGCGTCGCGGTCGATTTTGCTGAGTAACAGACTCGGCCGGTCGCCGCGCCGGTAATAGACGAACGGCCCGCTCAGCTGCGCATAGGCGGCGTCACGCTCGGCCTCATCGGGATACCAGCGCGTCCATTCCCAGTCCTCTCCCAACAGGTGCGCCGCGCGCATCGGATCGCCCGGCGGCAGACGCCCGCGTATGCCGAATTGTTTCATGGTCCGACCTCGGTGTGATGCAACGCGCTGCATCATAGCCACTCGTGGGCGTGCTGACGAGGGTGGATCAGTCCTGGCGCAGAAAGCCGATCACGGCTTCGAGCACGGCGGCATCGCGCAGGATGCGTCGATGCCCCAGGCCTTCCGTGATCAATTGCCGCGCACCCGGCCAGGCCCGGTGCAGGCGTTCGGCATGCGTGACCGGCACATCGCGGTCGCCACGGTCATGGATGATCAGGCCGGGCAGAGACGATTCGGCGAGCATCGCCTCGGTCGACAGGCGTGCGAAAATATCCAGGCCGAAGTTGCGTTCGATGCGCGCGCGCATGGCCGTGATCACCGTTTCGGGAATGTCCAGCAGATGGGCGAAGCGGCGCAGCAGGAATTCCGCGCCGGCCGGTGCGGAGATCGCGACCAGTCGCGGCAATGTCAGGCCCTGCTGCAAGGCCCGCACCGTGGCCGGGACGCCGAAGGAATGCGCGATGGCCCCGGCGACGGGGGCGCTGATCTGAGCAAGAACGTGGATCGCGTCGGCGTATTCGAAGATGTTGGTGGATCTGCCCGGACTGCGCCCATGCCCCGGTGCATCGAAGGCCACCACTCGGAAGCCGGCTCGCAGCAACGGCTCGACAAAGGCGCCCAACTGGGTGCCGCGTCCGTTCCAGCCATGGATGAGCAGTATCGCCGGCGCCTCGGCGACACCCCAGGTATAACGAGCCAGCGCGGTTCCCTGCGCGGAGAAACGGTCCGTGAGCGCCTGTTCGCGCCAGTGCGTTTCCCGAGGCGGTTCCGGGAAGCGGCGGGTCGCGAACCAGAGACGATAGGCCCAGCGACCGGCCAGTGTCGGAACATACGGCCCGATGTGGCGGAAACCGGCGCGCAGTAGCCGCAATGAAAGGGTGTCGTGACCGGAATGGGGCATGGTGCGGCAGTCCCTGTCGTGGTGCATCGTCTCGCACGATTAAAGCGGACGTTTCAGCGGGTCGCTAAGGTACTTGATTGCCGTGCAGTGTAACGGCATACGACCGATCCATCCTCTCATCGCACAGGGGGGGTAGTATGAGTCCGTTCCGACGTAGCACCGCATTTGCCCGGGATATGGGCAAATCACCGGCCAAAGGACGTGGCGGCGAGAGCGCACTTCGCCAAGCCTTGGCGAGGCGCCGCCTCGAAGAACGCCGCGAGGCGCAGATGCTGAAGCAGCAGCTGTACGACGTCTTCAACGACGACGGCCAGTCCTGAGTTCGGCAAGGCTGCCTGTCCGCCCATCCGTCCGGGCGGGCAGCCGGTTTTTGATTATCCCGCCGTCCTGCTTTTCACCCATTGATGCATGCTTATCCGGATGCGGGGCCGCAAGGCGCCCGCCTGGGAACGGTTGCGGCTGGCAAGCAGAAATGCGGGGGGAAGGATTCCAGGATACGATGCGGCCTGGGCCCGTCAGGCAGCCCGGGCCGCAGCGTAAGCACGTATCAGCGACGGCGTGACAGTCCCAGCAATGCCAGCAGACCCGAGCCGAACAGCCAGATGGCGGCGGGAACGGGAACAACGGCCTGCGGATCGCATGGCGGCAACTGACTGGACGTGATCATGGCATAGAGGCCGGCCTTGACCTTATGGCCTTCGTCCAGACTGAGACGGTCGCTGAAGGTTTCGCCCTGGTCGGTGGACAATCCCAGGAAATTCAGCGCGTAGTTCCGGCCGGCGAGATTGAATTGGAAGCTGCCGAAATCATGGATCAGCTTCAGGTGATCCGGATCGCCTTTCTTGCCTTCGTCACGGGTATGCTCGATGCTGATTCCGAACACAAAGTCGTTCAGCGCGCTTTCGGTGAGTTGCACGGACAGCAGCAGATCCAGGGCGTTGACGCCGGTCTTGTAATGTCCCGGCGTGCCGTTCAGCCAGGACA
>DATCTE010000433.1:0-2083 GCA_036568085.1 Thiobacillus sp. | reverse complement strand
CACGACGAAGTCGCCTTCACGTACGAGGATGTCTTCGATACGTCCGGGAAGCTTGGTGGCGATGTCGATCTCGGTGGCTTCGATGCGGCCATAGCCGTTAACGAAGCCTTCGCCGGGCCCACTGTCGGCAAGCTCTGTCCAGCCCCACCAGGCCAGCGCGACAACAACCGCTTCAGCGGCAGCGACCAGGAGTTTTTTCTTGAGAGAGGGGGAGACAGTCATGGGTTCGGCGTGCCTTAACGGGTTGATGGGGTGGAAGCGGGCGTCGAGGTCGCACTCTGCGCCTGGCCGGTTGCGGTGAGGGTGCCGCCGCCGAGCGCGGCATACAGTGCCACCTGGCTAGACAGCAGCGCACGGCGCGCCTGCACCAGTTGTTGTCCGGCATCCAGCAGATCGCGTTGGGCGTCCAGCACCTCCAGGAAAGCGGCCGAGCCGTTGTCGTAGCGCAACTGGGCCAGCCGCGCGCGTTCGCTTTGCGCTTCCAGATTGGCCCGCTGGATCGTCAATTGCTCAGCCAGCCAGTACTTGGCGCTCAGTGCATCGGCCACCTCGCGAAAGGCCGTTTGAATGGTCTTCTCGTAGCCGGCAACGGCGATGTCACGACGCACTTCGCTCAGTTCCAGGTTGGCGCGCCGCCGCCCGCCATCGAAGATGGGCAGCGACAGGGTGGGCATGAAGGTCCAGGCGCGGCTGCCGGAATCGAACAGGCCGTCCAGATCGGAACTGGCCGTGCCGAAGCTGCCGGTCAGCGCAATGCGCGGCAAGAACGCCGCGCGGGCGGCCCCGATGTTGGCATCGCCAGCGCGCAATTGGTGTTCGGCGGCAATGATGTCCGGACGACTGACCAGCAGTTCCGAAGGCAGACCGGTCCGAAGTTCGGCCAGCACCGTTGTTTCATCGAAGGGTGCCTTGGTGGGCAGCGGGCCAGGATCGGCACCTACCAGCAGTGCCAGCGCGTGCAGTTGCGTGGCGCGTGCTTGCTCAAGCTGGGTTAGCAGCGCCTGAGCCTGGTTCAGCAAAGTTTGGACTTGAGTGAGGTCCAGCTTCGAGGTCGAGCCGACTTCAACGCGGCGCCGGAAAATGCGATAGGACTCCTCGCGGGTCGCGACGGTTTGACGGGCGATAGCCACGCGTTCGTCTATCTCGCGCAAGCCAAGATAACCGTCGGCCACCTGGGCGATTAGCGCCAGGTGGACGGCCTGGCGGGCCGCGTCGGAAGCCAGCCAGCGTTGCAGAGCGGCGTCTTCCAGGTTGCGGACCCGGCCCCACAGATCCAGCTCCCAGGTGCTCAAACCCACCTCGGCCCGATATTCGCCGCCCACCTGCGACCGGCCCGACATGTTCAGATCGCCAGGGACGCGGGCGCGTCCACCCTGGGCACCCACGCCCACGGCAGGAAATCGATCCGAGCGCTGAATGCGGAATGCGGCGCTGGCTTCCTCGACACGCAGCGCGGCCAGGCGCAGATCGCGGTTGTTCTCCAGCGCGGTCTCGATGAGGCGTTGCAGCAAAGGGTCCGTGAAGTAGGCCTGCCAGGCAAGTTCTCCCGCGTGGGCACCCTCGGTGCTCGATTCAAGATGACCAGGCCAAACCTCGGGTACCGGCGGGGGCGGAGTATCAGGAGCGGGAGCGAGCGACATGCAGCCGGTCAGTACGACGGCGCTCAGTGCCAGCGAGGCAGTGCGCAATTTGAACTCAGACAATAAAGGAAAAGCTGGAGGCATGATCACGTTCCGTACGGGGTTCGGGCTGAATAGGGCCTGGTTGTAGAGGAGTAGCCGCCCACGTACAGCGACGCGCAGGCATGTCGGTCACCAACGAACGCTGCAATCGAGCGCGACTTTGATGGCTGTTCACGCCACCTCCCTATTAATGTCTGCACTCTCGCCTCTAGCAACCGGTCGATGGGGCTCTCCTTCTTCATTTTCGAGACCGTAAAAATTTTTGTGTAAATGGCGATTTTCATTGTGGTGATACACGGTCACCAAACAGGATAGTAAACTGGCTCATTGCCTGCTTCCAGTCCCGTATTGGCATACTCCATTTTTTGGCGATTTCATGCAAGGCCAAATACAGTACTTTC
>DATCTE010000432.1:0-4360 GCA_036568085.1 Thiobacillus sp. | reverse complement strand
CCCACGACACTTACAGCTAAGTACTGGACCGACCGAAAAACCACAGGAACAATGGAGTTCACCTCCCGCATCGACGATCTGTGTACACGATTTGTAGACGCTCAGCGCGCATTTTCAGAACTTGAAGAGTCCAACGACTGAGATTGCAGCGTGACTCCCGAATGCGCCTCCCGCCGTCGCTTATGCTGAACGCACTTGCCTGGCCCCGGCGGCTGCTTTTGGCCTATTCCGTTGAAAAACTCGCTTTCTGACTGGCGGCTGGGTCTGGCGGTTTGACCGGATCAGTGATTATTTCGCCAGGGGAGACGGAAAAATGGGCGCGCAAGCGCCCATAGTCCTCAAAGGGCCGTTGCCATTGCCGCTTCGGGGCTTTTCGGCATCAACCATGCTGCCATTCTTCGTAAATTCTGCGCCGTGGCGGCCAGCAGGAACTCATCTCGAGCACCCTTCAGGCCGCGCAGTCGTAACCGGTCCAACTTCAAGATGCGTTTCAGGTGCGCGAACAGCATCTCGACCTTCTTCCGGTGCCGCCGTGATTGTTCGTATCGTTTCGTCTTTGCCAGCTGGCGCGCCACGTCTCGCGCGGCCTCGTTCACCTGGCGAGCGATCTTCCGGTGCGTCGTGTTGGGGCAGCACCTCGACTTCAGTTCGCAGCCGGCGCATTCGTGAACATTGCTGCGATAGATCAGCGTGTTGTCCGCGGTTGGATTGCCGCTGGATCGCAGCGGCTTACCTTGAGGGCAGTGATATTCGGCCGCGGCCGCGTCCCAAGTGAAGTCGGATCGCCCCAGCGTCCCATCCTTGCGCTCAGCTTTGTCCCAGACCGGCACGTGGGGCTCGATATTCTTCTCATCCACCATCCAGCCCAGCATTTCCGAGGTGCCGTAGGCGGTGTCGCCGATCAGCCGGTTCGGCTTGATGTCGAAGCGCTCCTCGACCCGATCGACCATCGTCCGGGTGGCTTCAACCTCGTCGCTTCGGTAGGCCGGCGTCGCTTCCACATCGACGATGACGCCGGCTTTGACGTCGATCAGGTAGTTGGTCGAGTAGGCGTAGAAGGCCGGGCCACCCGGCGCCGCTGTCCACTGCGCCGCGGGGTCGGTGAGCGACACGTTCTTGGGTGGCGTGCGCGGCGCCTCCGCGTCGTCCAGCGCCTCCAGGTACTCGCGGACCGGGCGCGTGAGCGGCGACTCCCGGTCCCAGGCCGCGTCGGCGCCAGGCACGCCCTTCTGCCGATTGGCATCTGCCTTGATCACGCTGGCGTCGATAGCGAAACCCTCGCCGCCGACAAGACCTTCGGCCAGGCAGCGCTCGAGCACCTTCTCGAACACGAAGCGCAGGGTGTCGTTGTCCCGGAAGCGACCGTGGCGGTTCTTGGAGAACGTCGAGTGGTCCGGCACGGCATCTTCCAAGCCCAGCCGGCAGAACCACCGATAGGCCAGGTTCAAGTGGACCTCTTCGCACAGCCGACGCTCGGAGCGGATGCCGAAGCAGTAACCGACGATCAGCATCCGGATCAGCAAGGCCGGATCAATCGAGGGGCGCCCGGTGTGGCTGTAGTGCGGGGCCAGGTGCTGGTGCAGCTCACCCAGGTCCAGGAACTGGTCTATGCCGCGGAGTAGGTGGTTCGCAGGGACGTGGTCTTCGAGGTTGAAGGCGTAGAACAGGGGCGCTTGCCCGGCTTCCTGACGTCCCATCATCGCTGCGATTTCCGCTGGATCGATGGGAAATTATTTGATCACTCCAGAAGCGCGTCATCAATAGCTTCGCGGAGCTACTGGCTAAGTACGGAGGCTGTCATATCAGTGCGTTTGACACGCTAGCTGCAGCAAGACTTTTGTTCCTGGATCGGCGGGCAGGCGACCGTGCCGTACGAGCAAAACACACAGCAGTCCCCCGACTTTGGGCGCAGCAGTTCACTGCAGCCTAGGCACTCGTAAAAGTACTGGCAGGCGTTGGTCGGCATCGTCTCTGTCGCCTGATGGCCACAATGGGGGCAGGTCAACGTACTTTCCAGCTGCAGCTCAGCCGCCATCTGCGCGCACCTTGGCGGGGAAGCCCGCGTCGGTAATCGCCTGGATTACCGTCTCCACCGAAGTGCTGCCCGGATCGAAGACGACCGTCACCGTCGCCGCCTTGGCATCCACTTGCTTGCCTTGTACGCCGGGCACTTTGTCGAGTGCCTTGCCGATGGTGATGCTGCACGCGGCACACGTCAGGTTCTCCACATCAAGCACCACTTCCTTCGGCGCCACTGCGGTTGCCAGGCCCGCGGACAACGCAAAGAGGAGGCCAGTCATCCATTTGATGCTCATACGCTCTCTCCTAGAAGAACCAGCCGACGTAGTACGGAAACAACAACAGTATTGCGATGCCGATGGTGGCCAGCCACAACCAGCGCCGCCGGCGAGCGAGCGTATTGGGGCTGATGCAGACACCGTCACTCCGGCATCGCGACGAGGGGCCGTAGACAGTCCAGAACGCCACCGCCAAGCACAGGAGCGTCGCGGCACTGAACCAGGGCCGCCAGGCGTCCAATGCCGTCAGGTTTGCAATCCACGCGCCGCTTATGCCCATCAAGACCAGCGCCAACGGCACCACGCAGCATATCGAAGCGCCTATGGCCGCCAGGGAGGCGAGGAGGATGGACGGCGTGGTCAGCTTGGTGGGTTGGGCAGCCATGGGCGCATACTACCTTCCGTACCCGGGTACGGAGTCAAGTCGATGGAAGAGCATGACCTCACGATCGGCCAGCTGGCCGCCTCGGCCGAAGTGAACGTAGAGACGGTGCGCTACTACCAACGGCGCGGGCTGTTGTCCGAGCCCGAACGTCCTGTTGGCGGCATCCGGCGTTATGCGTCAGCCGACCTCGCCCGCCTCCGGTACATCCGCCGAGCACAATCGATGGGATTCAGCCTCGATGAGATTATTGGCTTGCTGGAGCTCAAGGGCGGACGCGCTTGCGCGGAAACCAGAACACTCACCGAACACAAGCTGCTGGAGGTTCGAAAGCGGCTCAGCGCACTGCGCAGGTTGGAGCGGGAGCTTTTGCGCCTGGTCGCAAGCTGCAGCCAAGCCCGTGCAGGTGCATGTTGCCCCACGCTTGAGCTACTTGAGCACGGCGAGTCCAAGCCGTTGCGGCGGTCGCGGTCCAAAAAAGCTGCTTCGAACTGAATTCACACCCCTACAATGAGGCGTTTTTCAACGGAATAGGCCGAAAGAGGAACTAATTTCCGAGTCGACTAGGGATGTTTATCGAGGGTAGGGCGGGGCTAACCGGCAGGATTGCTTCTATCGGGCTCAAACAGATCGCTAAGAGCTAATTGGATGTTCCGGGTGGCGGCCATTTGGGTGACGGCCATTTCCGTAGCGCATCTTCGAAATTCTGGATGCCATCACATTCAGTCGACTTCCTTTGCAGGCTGATCGACCCGTGTGTCGGGGAGTTGGTCCAATAGAAACCTCGCAGCCTGTCACCGCCCAACAGTTCGACTTCTCCGGTCCCTTTGACCCGCTCCTGCGCACCCGCGTAGTGCCTCTGTAATTCGTAGATATAGGCCAATACGGTGATTGCGTGGCGGTCATTCTGGATCAGCGCCTCGAAGGTCGATTGGCCGCGCTGCTTCTCCGTATAGCTGCAGATCGAGATGTCCAAGTAGGTCTGGCGGATGACGAACACGATCGGGATCGGCTGTCCATCCTTGAAGTAGCTCGACGCAAGGTGGCCGAGCCAGACGCCACGAAGGTCGGGCCGCCCCATCCATCTCGCCAACGGTCCAATTCGCCATCCGGATCTGTAAAAGCCCGCAAACAACAGGCCTGCCAAAGTGATAGCGGGGACGACCGACTGCAGAACGGCCTGACCGAATGAATGGCCGAGGCACCCCCATCGGAACAACGAGATGGCGGCGGTCAGCACCAGCGCGGTCACGGCAAATGCCTTCGTCAACCGCGACAACTCCACGCCGGTCAACGTCAGACTTGCCATTAGGCTTGCACCTCTCCACTCAGCGAGAGCCCACGCTGAAACACAGCGGGTGCGCCCTTGTTGCTCAGCAGGGCGGTATAGGAAACCGATGCAATCCTGGAACCCGCCATCGCCGCCATATGCCTGGCGCCAACCGGCAACCCTTGAGAATTCGATTGGCGGAGAAACTCCACGGGTGGAGATAGAAACTGTGAGATATGCGTCAGCTCGAACGAGGTGGCTTCAATGAGGTGAAACCCGTCGTGCCACGGCGAACTGAAAGTTGAGATATCTGCCAGCAGTGACGCCAGCGCCTGTCGATCAGCGACAGGTAGCGTCCGCGGGAATAGCGCTTGATCGCCGAGCGCGACGACAGGTAGATCGGCCAGCGAG
>DATCTE010000431.1:0-2705 GCA_036568085.1 Thiobacillus sp. | reverse complement strand
CGTTTTTATTGTTCCCGATGCACTTCAACCTCGACTGCCGCGCCTGCCCTCGCCTCGCCACCTTTCTCGATGAGGTGCGCATCCGCCACCCCGATTACCACGCCCGCCCGGTGCCCGCCTTCGGCGACCCGGCGCCCGATCTGCTGATCGTCGGCCTTGCGCCTGGATTGCACGGCGCCAACCGTAGCGGCCGCCCCTTCACCGGCGACTACGCCGGCGTGCTGCTGTACGAAACCCTGCACAAATTCGGCTACGCCAGCGCGCCGCAATCGGTCTCGGTCGACGACGGCCTGACGCTCACCGGCTGCCGTATCACCAACGCGGTGAAATGCCTGCCGCCGGCCAACAAGCCGGAGCCGGGCGAGATTCGCGAATGCAACCGGTTTCTCGCCGCAGAAATAGCGGCACTGCCTGCGCATGCCAGCATCCTGGCATTGGGGCAGATCGCGCATCAGGCCGTCCTGCGCGCGCAGGGTCTCAAGCTCAAGGACTACGCTTTCGCCCACGCCAGCGACTACCGCCTGCCCGACGGCCGGCGTCTGGTCAGCAGCTACCACTGCTCCCGCTACAATACTCAGACGCGCCGCCTCACTCCCGAGATGTTCGCGGCGGTGTTCGCCATGATTCAAGACAAGGACTGACCATGCCCGTCGTCACCATCAAGCTCGCCGGCAGCCTCACCCGCGAGCAGAAGAAGAAAGTCGCCGAGGAAATCACCGCCACGCTGGAGCGCCACGCCGGCAAGCCGGCCTCGTATACCTACATCGCGTTCGAGGAACTGCCTGACGAGAACTGGGCGATCGCCGGCAAGCTGCTGGATGAGGATGAATAACCTGCTTTGACTGCCGTCACCAAGGAATTCCTCGCCTCGCTGCCCACCCTGCCCGGCGTCTACCGCATGATCGATGCGGCCGACGCGGTGCTCTATGTCGGCAAGGCGAAGGACCTGAGAAAGCGCGTTTCCAGCTATTTCCAGAAAACCGACCAGAGTCCGCGCATCCGGCTGATGCTGAAAAGCGTCGACCGCATCGACACCACGGTGACGCGCACCGAGGCTGAAGCGCTGCTGCTGGAAAACAACCTGATCAAGGGACTGAAGCCGCGCTTCAACATCCTGTTCCGCGATGACAAGTCCTACCCTTACCTGCTGCTGACCGGGCACCGCTTTCCGCGCCTGGCCTATTTCCGCGGCACGCCGAAGAAGCAGGACCAGGCGTTCGGCCCCTATCCCAATTCCTATGCCGTGCGCGAAAGCATCCAGCTGCTGCAGAAGGTGTTCCAGCTGCGCACCTGCGAGGACACCGTGTTCGCCAACCGCTCACGGCCGTGCCTGCTGTATCAGATCAAGCGCTGCACCGCACCCTGCGTCAAGCTCGTCACCCCGGAAGCCTACGCGCGCGACGTCGTCGAGGCCGCCCAGCTGCTGCACGGCGAGGCCAGCGCCCTGACCGAGCACATCACCACACAGATGAATGCCGCCGCGGCTGCGCTCGATTTCGAGACCGCCGCCCTGCTGCGCGACCGCCTGCGCATGCTGGCGACGGTGCGCGAGAAGCAATTCGTCGACACCACCGGCAGCGACGCCGACGCCGACGTGGTGGCGGTTGCCGAAGCCGGCGGTGTGATCGCGGTCAATCTGACCATGATCCGCGGCGGCCGGCATCTCGGCGACCGCAGCTTTTTCCCGCAGCACGGCGAAGGCGCGACACTGGCCGAAGCGCTGGAAGCCTTCATCGTCCAGCACTACCTCGACCACCCCATCCCGGCGCGCATCCTGATCAGCGAAGCGATCGAGACCGAGGCGCTGGAAGCACTGCTCACCGAACAGGCCGGGAAAAAAGTCAGCCTGCTGCATCGCGTCACCGGCGAACGCCGCGTCTGGATCGGCATGGCGCAGGCCAACGCGCGGCTGTCGGCCGAACGCCGCAGTGCCGAGCGCGCCAACCAGTCACAGCGTCTGGCGGCGCTGCGCGACACGCTCGACCTGCCGACGCTCAACCGTATCGAGTGCTTCGACATCTCGCACACCATGGGCGAAGCCACGGTGGCATCCTGCGTCGTCTACGAAGGCGATGACCTGAAAAAATCCGACTACCGGCGCTACAACATCAGCGGCATCACCCCAGGTGACGACTATGCTGCGATGCACGCGGCGCTGATCAAGCGCTTCCACAAGAGCGTCGAGGAAAACGGCGTGCTGCCCGACCTGCTGCTGATCGACGGCGGCAAGGGGCAGATCTCGATGGCGGTCGAGGCAATGGCCGAACTCGGCCTGGGTGAGGTACCACTGCTCGGCGTCGCCAAGGGCGAGGCGCGCAAGCCCGGCCTGGAAACGCTGATCTTCGCAGACGGCCGCGAACTCAATCTCGCCAAGGACCACCCCGGCTTCCACCTGATCCAGCAGGTGCGTGACGAGGCGCACCGCTTCGCCATCACCGGCCATCGCGCCAAACGTGGCAAGGCGCGCGTGCAATCCACGCTGGAAGACATCCCCGGCATCGGTCCGAAACGCCGCAAGCAGCTGCTCGAACACTTCGGCGGGCTGCAGGGCGTGCGCGACGCTGGCGTCGACGCGCTTGCCTCGGTGAACGGTATCAGCCGAGAATTGGCGGAAACCATTTACGACGCGCTCCACTGATGCCACTCAATCTCCCCAACCTGCTCACCTGGCTGCGCATCCTCTTCATTCCGCTGATGGCCGGCGT
>DATCTE010000430.1:0-3715 GCA_036568085.1 Thiobacillus sp. | reverse complement strand
GAAGTCAAGAAAACCGGCGGGCAGACCTATCTGGCACAGGTGATGGACATGGTGAGTAAAGCCCAGGAGTCGCGCTCGCGCACCCAGGATCTGGCCAATCGCGCGGCAGTGTGGTTGACCGCCATCGCCCTCGGTGGCGGCTTCGCCACGCTGTTCGTGTGGCTGGCGCTGGGACGGGATTTCGCTTTTGCCATGGAACGCGCCGTCACCGTGATGGTGATCGCCTGCCCCCATGCCCTCGGACTCGCCGTGCCGCTGGTGGTGGCGGTGAGCACCAGCATGGCCGCATCCCACGGCTTGCTCATTCGCGACCGCGCGGCATTTGAACGGGCCCGCAACCTGGGCGCCGTAGTGTTCGACAAGACCGGCACGCTGACCGAAGGGCGTTTCGGGGTAAGCGACATCGTGCCGCTGGGCACTCTGGACGAGACCGCCTGCCTGCGTCTGGCCGCCGCACTGGAGAGCCAGTCGGAGCATCCCATCGCTGCAGGCATCGTGCGCACGGCAAAGGAGCGTCAGATAGAGTGGCCGCAGCCCAGCAAATTTACCAATCTGACTGGCCGGGGTGCGCAAGCCACAGTCGAAGGCCAGGACGTGAAAGTGGTGAGCCCAGGCTATTTGCGGGAACAGGGCATTCAAGTCCAGCATCCCCAACTGGATGCGCTCGCCGCCGAGGGCAAGACCACCATCTTCCTGCTGGTGGACGGCGCTGCCGCCGCCGTGTTCGGACTGGCCGACGTGGTGCGTCTGGAGTCGAAGGCCGCCATTGCGCAACTCAAGGCCATGGGGATTCAATGCATTATGCTCACCGGCGATTCGCATGCGGTGGCGCAAACGGTTTCGAAGCAGTTGGGCCTGGACGACTTCTTCGCCGAAGTGCTGCCGGAACAGAAGGCGCTGAAAATCCGCGAAGTGAAGGCGCGCGGCCTCACGGTAGCGATGGTCGGTGACGGCGTGAACGATGCGCCGGCGCTGGTGGAATCGGATCTGGGTGTCGCCATCGGCGCAGGCACCGATGTGGCCATTGAGGCGGCTGACATCGTGCTGGTGAGCAACAATCCGGAGGATGTCGCAGCGATTCTTGGGCTGTTGCGCAAGACCTACGGCAAGATGATCCAGAACCTGATCTGGGCCACCGGCTACAACACGTTTGCGATCCCGCTCGCGGCGGGGGTGGCGGCCTACTGGGGGCTGCTGATGACCCCGGCAATCGGGGCGGTGTTCATGTCGGCCAGCACGGTCATCGTGGCGATCAATGCCAAGCTGCTGGGACGAGGCGGCATGGCCACTCCCGTTGCAGGAGCGTGACGGAGACACCGGAGAAAATCATGGACGACATCATTGAAGATCCGGTCTGCGGTATGCAGGTCAGCCGGGACTCCTTTGCCATGGAGCATCTGGGCATCCATTACGCCTTCTGCTCCCAGCAATGCCAGGATCGGTTCACCGCGAATCCGCATCTTTATATCGGCGTGCCGGGGCAGAAGGCGCCGATGCAGCGGGGGATGGAAGCCATCAAGCGGCGTCGCTTCCCGCTCGAGCAGCCCTTGACCGATGCGGAGGCGGCCAGCCTCGCGGAGGCGCTCGGTTCGCTCATGGGGATCAGGCACACGGAGGTTGCGGGAAATACGGTCACGATTACCTATGATTTATTGCAGACCACCGCCGAACAGATCGCGGCACGCATGGGTGAAATAGGCCTGAACATGGGGGCCGGATGGGCAGAGCGCTTGCAGCGGGGATTTATCAACTATCTGGAAGAATGCGAGTTGGACAGCCTGGAGGTCACGCCACGTCCAGGTCATCACTAAGCCGCGGGCCGCCTATCGACTGTTGGTGCCGTCGTTGCAAGAGCGGGCTTCGAACCGGGCCAGACAATTAAGCGCGAGTGGTTTCGCATTCATGATGCCTCCTGTATCCGACAGCGCGTTACAGCGAGCAGTAGGCGCATCGTGAAAGCGGATGGTTTCAGGTAAACGAATCGGCCACGATGTTCTGGTACCAGCCGTTCGCATCCTGCGCTTCCTTGGCCCGATACGCGGCCGGTTTCTTCAAGGGGCTCACGCCGAGGGCGCCGGGAAGCGGTACGATGCCGTCGGCAGTCCGATCATAGACGCCGGCGATGGAAAGGCCGTAGGTCGGACTGGCCAGCGCGTAGCAGGCGTTGACGAAGGAGGGGTCGCCCACCGATCGACCGGCCAGCAGGCTGGCGATGGCGGCGGCGCAAACCTTGGCTTCGGAATTCGCCGCTGCAGCCGATTTGGGCAATTTCCCGGCGATCGAACTGTCGCCGATTATGTGAATGCCCTTCTGGCGAGTGGATTCGAAGCTGCCCGGATCAACCGGACACCAGCCGGTTTCATCGGTCAGGCCGGCCTTGCTGGCAATGTCGCCGGCTTTTTGCGGCGGTATCACATTGACAACGCTGCCCCGGTGTCGCCCAGCGCCGGTGGAAACGGTCAGGGTCTGCGCGTCCACTTTGACGACCTTGCCGCCTTTAGGACCGGGTATCCACTCGATCATGTTCGGATAGAGCGTCTGCCACGCTTCCATGAATCCATCCTGAGCAGGGAAACTATCGTTCGCATCGAGGATCAGCACCTTGGACTTCGGCTTGTTTCGCTTGAGGTAATAGGCAATGAGGCTGGCACGCTCGTACGGGCCGGGCGGGCAGCGGAAGGGCGCGGGCGGCACAGAGATAATCACGGTCCCGCCATTGGGCATCTGCTGCAGTTGCCGGTGCAGCAGCTCCGTCTGCGGCCCGGCCTTCCAGGCATGGGGCATGACGGTGGCGGCCTGTTCGCTGTAGCCGTCGAGGGCGGCGTACTTGAAGTCGATGCCCGGCGCGACCACCAGCCTGTCGTAGGGGATGATCTTCCCATTCTCCAGTGCGACTGTTTTTCCTGCCGGATCGATGGACGCCGCGTTGCCGTACGCCATCTGGATGCCGTGGTTCCGGCTCAGCTTGTCATAGTCAAGCGTGATGGCGCTCAACGGCCGCAGCCCGGTCGCCACCAGGTTGCTGGACGGGGGCGTGACGTAGGTGCGCTGGCGCTCGATCAGCGTGACCTGGATGGTGGGATCGGCGCGGCGCAGGTATTTCGCGCAGGTCGCTCCGGCAAACCCGCCGCCGATGACGAGCACGCGCTTGTCCTGGGCAGGCTGGGCGAACGCCTTGCCGAATCCGACGAGGGATGCGGCGGTCCCGGCGGCAGCCAGGGACAGGAAATCCCTGCGGGTGAAGTTTTGCTTCATGGAGGCCTACCTCTTCTTCTGGGGCAAGGATTCGAAGTACTTCGCGATCATGCGGATCTGCTCGTCCGTGTATGCCTTCATGAGCGGCGCCATGATCCGTCCCTTGTTTTCCTGCTTGAATTCCAACAGCTCATCCGCAATCTTGCTGGCCGGCTTGCCGTAGAGTTTCTCCATCTTGCCCACGGCCTTGCCATCCGTGCCATGGCACATGGCGCACGTGTTGGCCATCATCTCGACGGATGGCGCGGCGTGGGCCGCTGGAGCATAGATGCATTGCTGGGCGAGAATGCCGGTGCATGCCAGCAGCAATCGGTTTGTCGGTCTCATGCCGCCACCTCCAAAAGTATTGCATCTCACTATAGACAATGCTCCTGGCAAATCGCGGCGGGCTTTCGGGGAAACGGCCGGCAGATGACAGGAACGATGACCAACCCTCGCCCCGCGCGGGAAGAGGACGGGC
>DATCTE010000429.1:0-3833 GCA_036568085.1 Thiobacillus sp. | reverse complement strand
GATGACGCCGGTAAGGAGTGCGGTCGCCACACCCGCCACGCTGGCCCAGTGCGGCGGCCAGGCGGGGAGCGTGGGATAGGCGAGGCGGATCCCCCAGGCGCCGAGGTTCCCCAGCGCGTAGCCGATGGCGCCACCTGCCAGCGACAGCCACAGCGCCTCGGCGAAGAACAGGCGGCGGATGTCCGCGGCGGGCGCGCCGAGGGCTTTCAGCAGGCCGATTTCCGAGGTGCGCTGCGCCACCGCCACCAGCATCACGTTCATCACCAGTATCCCGGCCACGGCCAGGCTGATCGCGGCGATGCCCGCCACGCCCAGGGTCAGCGCGCGCAGGATGCGGTCGAAGGTGGCGAGGATGGCGTCCTGGGTGATGACGGTCACGTCCTCCTCACTGTCGTGGCGCAGTTTCAGCAGATGGCGGATCGCGTCCTTAGCCGGCTCGATGTCGGTGCGGCTGCGCGCCTCGATCAGGATGCGGAACAGTGAGTTGGTGTTGAACAGTTCCTGCGCGTAGTCGATCGGGATGATGGCGATCTCGTCGGAATTGAAGCCCATCGCCTCGCCCTGCGGCGCCAGCACGCCGGACACCAGGAAGCGGCTGTCGCCGAGCCGGATGCGCTGGCCGACTGGCTCGCCGTCGGGAAAGAATTCGCGCGCGAGCGTGCTGCCCAACACGATCTGCGCGCTGCGTTCGGAGCCGTGGGCGAGGAAGCTGCCCTGCGACAGCTTCATGTGCCGGATCGGCAGCAGCTCGGACGTGCTGCCGAGCACGGTTACTTCGCGCAGGCGTCCGCCGGCCGCGAGTTCGGCCTCCCCCACGTTGAGCGGCGCCATGCGCTTGACCTGCGGCAGGTGGCCGATGAAGCGCGCGTCTTCCAGCGTCAGGTCGCGCGGCGTCTGCCCGAGCGCCGCGCCGGGAAAGCCGCCCGAGGTCTCGGCGCGGCCCGGCAGGACGAAGACCAGATTGGTGCCGAGCGAGGAGAACTGCCCGACCACATAGCGCCGCGCGCCGTCGCCCAGCGCGGTCAGCACCACCACTGCCGCCACCCCCAGCGCCATCGCCAGCACGATGAGCAGCGAGCGGGTGCGGTAGCTCACCACGGTCTGGAAGGAGAGGGTCAGTGTGTCGCGCAGGTTCATGGGTCTACCTGAAGCGGCCGTGTCGAGCATGCCGAAACGCGCATGGGAGACGGCCCTTCGACGGGCTCAGGGCGAACGGGCTGAGGGGGTGGGCTTTCGCACACCTGCAATCCAACCACCGTTCGGGCTGAGCTTGTCGAAGCCCTGTCTGCACCAGCACGCACATTACTTCCTCTGTCCTGCGTGCGTCTGCAATATCCGGGCCGAAGAGAGACGGTCCTCATGTCTCGTCCCCCACGATCTCGCCATCGCGCATCGCGATGTGGCGATGCGCGCGGGCGCCGAGTTCGCGGTCGTGGGTGACGACGATCAGCGTGGTGCCGGCATGGTGCAGGCCTTCCAGCAGTTCCATCACTTCGGCGCCGATGCGGTGGTCGAGGTTGCCGGTCGGCTCGTCGGCCAGCAGCGCGGTGGGACGCAGGATGGTGGCGCGCGCGATCGCCACGCGCTGGCGCTGGCCGCCGGAGAGCTCGGCCGGGCGGTGGCGGGCGCGATCCTTGAGGTCGAAGGCGTCGAGCGCGGCGTCGACGCGGGCTTTGCGTTCGGCCGGGGCGATGCCTTCGAGCATCAGCGGCAGCTCGATGTTCTCTGCTGCAGTCAGGCGCGGCACCAGGTGGAAGGACTGGAACACGAAGCCGATCTTCTCGCGGCGCACGCGCGCCCGCTCGGTCTCGGACAGGCCGGTGACGTCGCGGTCGTCGAGTTCGTAATGCCCGCTATTCGGCTGATCGAGCAGGCCGATGACGTTCAGCAGGGTGGACTTGCCCGAGCCGGACGGCCCCATGATCGACACGTATTCGCCCGACGCGATGTCGAGGCTGATGCCGTTGAGCGCGCGCACTTCCTGGTCACCCATGCGGAACGCGCGCGTAATGGCGGACAGGCGGATCATGGCGCGGCGTTTATGCGCTTCTGGGTATCGGGGGTGACCTTCACGCCGGCCTTCACGTTTTCGTTATCGAAGGACAGCAGCACGCGGTCGCCGGCGTTAAGCCCGCTGGTGATTTCCGTGAACGCCCAGTTGGCCAGCCCGGTTTTCAGGCGGCGCGTTTCCAGCGTGTCGTCCTTGCCCAGCACCAGCACGCTGCCGTCCTGCTGGATCGCCTGGGTGGGCACGCGCAGCACGTTGTCGCGCCGCTCGATGATGGCTTCGACGTCGGCGCTGTAGCCGACCAGCAGGGCATCGTGCGGCGGCGTGTCGAAATCGACCTCGACGTCGACCGTGCGCGCCTGTTTTTCCACTTCGGTCACGTAGGGGGCGATACGGCGCACGTGGCCGTCGAAGACCCGGCCGGGCAGGGCGTCGAGGGTGATACGCGCGGGCTGGCCGGGCTTCAGCCGGGGCGCGTCGACTTCGTCCATCGGCGCGCTCACGTACAGGCAGCTGTCGTCGATCAAATCCACGGCAGGCGGGGTGGGGATGCCGGGCGGCGAGGGCGTGGTGAATTCGCCGACCTCGCCGGTGATCTTGGCAACGATGCCGGCAAACGGCGCGGTGAGCGTGGTGCGCTCCAGCCCGACCTGCGTGACGCGGATCTGCGCCTGCGCGCGTTTGACGTCGGCGACGAGCGCATCGCAGTTGGCCTGGCGTGCGCGTGCGTTGGCGCGGGCGTCTTCGGTGCTCTGCGGGCTGACGAATCCCTTGGCTGCCAGTTGTGCGGTGCGTTCGGCGTCGCGCCTTGCGTTGTCTGCCATGATGCAGGCCTCGCGGCGGCGCTCCTCGCTGGTGGTCAGCTGGCGGGTCGCGAGTTCACGTTGCGCGGCGAGGTCGCGGTTCCACAGTTCCAGCAGCGGCTGGCCGGCCTTCACGCGTTCGCCTTCCTTCACCCACAGCTTGACGATCTGCCCCCCTGCGACCGGAGCAAGCTTGGCGCGGCGGCAGGCCTTGACCGTTCCGGCACGGGTGTTGACCACCGTCGATTCGACCGTGCCGCGCGCAATCGTGGCGAGTTCGACTGCGGGCGGCTGCGGCCGGGTGAAGTGCCAGCCCGCATAGGCGAGTGCAGCGACTGCCAGCACGACGATGACGAGACGAAGCCAGGATTTCGGTTTGAGCATGAGGGGGCGAAGCAACAGGGAACCGCCCCAATGTAACATTCGGCCATGCTGAAAACCATCGTCCCCGCCCGTCTCGAATTCAAGGATGGCGTGCCGTATTCCGCCGCCTACGGCGATATCTACCATTCCACCGACGGCGGCGCAGGGCAGGCGCGCCATGTCTTTCTGCAGGGTTGCGGCTTGCCGCAGGCGTGGGCGGGACGCGACTGCTATGTCGTGCTGGAAACCGGGTTCGGCACCGGGCTGAATTTCCTGACGACCTGGGCGGCATGGCGCGACGATCCGGCGCGTTGTGCGCGGCTGCATTTCCTGTCGGTCGAGAAACACCCGTTCTGCACCGAAGATCTGGCGCGGCTGCATGCGCATTGGCCGGAATTCGCCCCGTTATCCGCCGAACTGCTGGCGAACTGGCCGACGCTGACGCCGGGCTTCCACCGCATCGCGCTCGACGGCGGGCGGGTGCAGCTCACCCTGATGCTGGGCGATGCGCTCGACTGTCTGCCGCAACTGCAAGCCGGGGTCGATGCCTTCTATCTGGATGGCTTTGCCCCCGACTGCAACGCCGACCTGTGGCAGCCGAAGCTGTTCGACGTGCTGGCAGGCCTGGCCCGCCCCGGCGCGACCGCGGCGACCTACAC
>DATCTE010000428.1:0-8501 GCA_036568085.1 Thiobacillus sp. | reverse complement strand
TTTGGGGTGCTTCAGGCCCCATACGGTGCCCGCAGGTCGAGGGGCGCCTGGTGGCCCGGTCTCGGGTTTGGCTGATTTAAAGTTTGCGCATCCAGTACCGATACCGGTACCACAATAAAAAATGCGTTTGCACGTGGCGCTGATCCAGGTAACGCGCCAGCCAGGCGAACAACCAACTGTTTGGGCAGAACAGACCCACGGCACAACATGACTCGCCTGCATGAATAATCCTCACGACCCCACCCAATCCGCCGATCTCGAATTGGCGCAGTGTTATGTCCGGCTGTTCGTCCCCCTGCCGATCCTGATCCTCTGGTATCTGTTCTGGTTTCTGGTCATGCAGAACCCTGACGCGCTTAAAGGCCTGGGCGTGACCGGCAGCGTCCTCGTTTTCGCGCTTGTGCATTGGGCAAACGTGAAACGCAATCCAGGCGTCTATCCCCGGCGACGGGTATTGGCGATCGTCTTCGACCAGACAGCCTGCTTTGTCGCAATGTTCCTGACGGGCGAGCTGGGCGCGGTAGTGGCGTTTGTGAATCTATGGGTATCGCTGGGGAACGGGATACGGTTCGGGGTGAAGTGGATGGCTCTGTCCGCCAGCCTGGCGACCGTCGGATGGATCATCCTGGGCATGGCGTCGGATTACTGGAGCCAGCATCCCATCTGGATCATCAGCCTGATATTGCTCAATACGGCGATCCCGGCCTATGTGGCGAGCCTGATCCGTGGGTTTCACGACGGCCGGACCAGGCTTGCCGAATATGCCGACCACATGGAGAAAATGGCGTTGAAGGATGCCTTGACCGGATTGCCGAACCGGTCGGCATTGTTCGACGAGTTCGAGAAGGCCGGTTCATACGCCCGGCGAATGGGCTCGGCCATTGCCGTGCTGTACTTCGATCTGGATGGATTCAAGCAGGTCAACGATACGCTCGGGCATGCGCAGGGCGACATGCTGCTCAGGGAGACGGCAAACCGTGCGAACGCCGTGCTGAGAGGCGAGGACGTGCTGGCCCGGTTTGGCGGGGATGAGTTTGTCGTGCTGCTGAGGGTGCATGATTCAGGAAAGCGGGCCCGCACGGTTGCGGAGCGAATCCGGCAATCCATCGCCTCCATCGGCTATGTCGACGGCAATCCGGTCAACGTGACCGCCTCTGTCGGCATCGTGGTGGTGAGCGGTGCGGATGCCGCCCGGATGGGCGCCGAACAGATCGTCCACGCGGCGGACCTGAACATGTATGCGGCCAAGAAGGATGGCAAGAACCAGATCGTGCTGACGACGCTTTCGAGAGAAATCAGGCTGGCTGCTCGCGTGGCTTAAACCGGGCCGGAAGGCTCCCTGTTTCCGGCTGCTGCGACCGCATCGTCCGCCAGGCCGAACACTGCGCGTGCATTCCGCGTGGTGGCCCGGGCCACCGCGTCGAGGTCCAGACCGCGCAACTCGGCCAGCACCTGCGCAATGCGCGGCAATTCGCCCGGCGCGTTGCGGCCGCGCCCGATCCATACGGGCGGAATATCGGGGCTGTCGGTTTCCAGCACGATTGCTTCCAGAGGCAGGTCTACAGCCAGCCGCCGCAGGTTGTTGGCGCGTGGCCAGGTGAAGGCGCCCCCGAAGCCCAGTTTGAAACCCAGCTTGATGAATTCGTCCGCCTGCTGCGGGCTGCCGTTGAAGGCGTGGGCGATGCCGCCACGCACGCCAACCTTGCGCAGATGCTTCAGCAATTCGTCGTTGGCTTTGCGGCAGTGCAGTAGCACCGGCAGGTCGCAGTCCTTTGCGATCTTCAGTTGCTCGATATAAAAGAATTCCTGCGTGCTGTAGTCGAGGTCCTTGACGAACAGATCGAGGCCGATTTCGCCAATGGCGACCGGTCGCTGCGCCTCGATCTGCGCGCGCAGGTCGGCGAGGTGCTCGGGACGGTGCACATGGATATACATGGGGTGCAGCCCCCACGCCGGCAGGCAGCCGGGATAGCGCGCGCAGGTGGCGGCCACCGCGGCGAAGTTGTCGCGGCTGATGGCGGGAACGACCTGCACGCCGACGCCGCCGGCGACGGCGCGTGCGTACTCGGCGTCACGGTCGGCGTCGAATTCGGCCGCGTCGAGGTGGCAGTGGGTGTCGATAAAAAACGGCGCCCTGGGGGACGCCGTTTCGCTAGCCGGGGCCATCAACGATCAGTCGTTGCTGGCAACGCCCAGCAGCTGCAGCAGGCTGGTGAACAGGTTGAAGATCGCGACGAACAGCGTGACCGTCGCCATGATGTAGTTGGTCTCGCCGCCGTGGATGATGTTGCTGGTCTCGTACAGGATGAGTCCGGACATCAAGAGCACGAACATCGCCGACACCGCCAGCGACAGGCCGGGCATGTGGAAGAAGATGGCGCCCAGACCCGCGAGGAAGGCGACCAGGATGCCGACCATGAGGAAGCCGCCCATGAAGCTGAAGTCCTTGCGGGTGGTCATCACGTAGGCCGACAGGCCGAGGAAGATCGCAGCGGTGCCGCCCATCGCCATCATCACGACTTGCGCGCCGTTGGGCATCGCCAGATAGGCGCTGAGGATGGGGCCGAGCGTGTAGCCCATGAAGCCGGTGAGGCCGAACACGAAGGCGATGCCGAGCCCGCTGTTGCGGAACTTGGTGGTCAGGAACAGCAGGCCGTAATAGCCGACCAGGGTGAGAATGATGCCGGGGTGGGGCAAGCCCAGCGCCATCGCTGCGCCGGCGGTGACCGCGGCAAATGCCAGCGTCATCGACAGCAGCATGTAGGTGTTGCGGACGACCTTGTTGGTCGACAGGGCAGCGGACTGGCTGCGGCCCAGGGTGGTGACTTGCGGATTCATCTGACCTCCTCATACCTATTCGAAACAATGTACCTACTCAGAGTCTATCTGGCCGATACGAGTTCCCGAGTGCGCCCGGGATTGCAGGTGAGCATACCGTGATGCGGGGCTGCTTGCCACCCGTACCCTTGCAGGCGCCAAGGGTTTCCTGGCAGTCGTGTCCTCTCATTCGCCCGGCTTCGTGCCGCGCTGCAGCAAATTCATCAATTCGACCGGCATCGGGAAGACGATGGTGTTGGTCCTGTCGCCGGCGATGTTGGCGAGCGTCTGCAGATAGCGCAGCTGCATGGCCTGCGGCTTGACGGCGAGAATTTCCGCGGCGGCCAGCAGCTTTTCCGAGGCCTGCAACTCGCCTTCGGCATGGATCACCTTGGCGCGCCGTTCGCGCTCGGCCTCGGCCTGTTTGGCAATCGCGCGCACCATTGATTCGTCGATGTCGACATGCTTGATCTCGACGTTGGAGACCTTGATGCCCCAGGCGTCGGTCTGGGTGTCCAGCAGTTGCTGGATGTCCTGGTTGAGGCGCTCGCGTTCGGCCAGCATTTCGTCCAGCTCGTGCTTGCCCAGTACCGCGCGCAAGGTGGTCTGCGCCAGTTGGCTGGTGGCGTTCATGAAATCCTCCACCTGCAGGATGGATTTGGCCGGGTCGATGACGCGGAAATACACCACCGCGTTGACCTTCACCGAGACGTTGTCGCGCGAGATCACGTCCTGGCTCGGCACGTCGAACACCATGGTGCGCAGGTCCACCCGCACCATCTGCTGGATGCCGGGAATGATGACCACCAGCCCCGGCCCCTTCACCTTCCAGAAGCGCCCGAGCATGAACACCACGCCGCGCTCGTATTCGCGCAGGATGCGCAGGCTGGATGCCAGCAGCACGATGACCAGAAACGCGATGGTTAAGCCGCTGAATTCAAACATGATCATTCTCCTTGTCCGGTTCCACGTCGAGGATCAGGTCGTGCCGGGCGCGCACCCGCACCGCGTTGCCGCGCTTCAGCGGCACGCTGCTGCGCACCCGCCACTGCTCGCTGTGGATGCGCGCCCAGCCTTCGTGTTCCATGTCATCGAGGATTTCACCGGGGGCGCCGATCAGTTCCTCGGCGCCGGTCACCACCGGTCGCCGGCGTGCGCGCAGCGCCATGCTGGCGACGAAAAAGCTGAACAGTGCGCTGGCCACCGCCACGGGAACGATCAGGGTCCACGGGATGCCGTAACCGGGCAGGTCGGTGTCGATCAGCATGACCGAGCCGATGATGAACGCGGCAATGCCGCCCAGTCCCAGCGCGCCGAAGCTGGGCACGAAGGCCTCCGAAATCATGAGGACAATGCCCAGCAGCATCAGCGCCAGCCCGGCATAGCTGATCGGCATGACCTGCAGCGCAAACAGACCGAGCAGCAGGCAGATGCCGCCGACCACGCCGGGGAACAGCATGCCGGGATTGGAAAATTCGTAGATCAGTCCGTAGATGCCGAGCAGCATGAGGATATAGGCAATGCTGGGGTCGCCGATCACCGCCAGCAGGCGGCTGCGCCAGTCGGGCAGGACCCGCTCGATCGTGGCGTGCGCGGTGTCCAGGGTGACGGTCCGGTCGTTCAGCTTGATGCTGCGGCCATTCAGTTGCTGCAGCAGATCATCGAGGTCGGTCGCAACCAGGTCGATCACCCCGAGCTTCAGCGCCTCGGACGCCGACAGGCTGACCGCCTCGCGCACCGCGCGTTCGGCCCACTCGGCATTGCGCCCGCGCAACTCGGCCAAGCTGCGGATGTAGGCGGCGGCGTCGTGAACCGCCTTGCGCATCTTGGCGTCGCCCGGCGGCGCGGCAGGCTTGGCGGCATCGGGCTTGTCTGGCGTGGCAGGCGTGTCGCCCGAGGGGGTCAGTTCGATCGGCGTCGCGGCGCCCAGGTTGGTGGCCGGCGCCATCGCGGCGATGTGGCTGGCATACAGGATGTAGGTGCCGGCGCTGGCGGCGCGCGCGCCCCCGGGTGACACGTAGGTGGCGACCGGCACCGGGGAGGCGAGGATGGCCTTGATGATGTCGCGCATCGAGGTGTCGAGCCCGCCCGGTGTGTCCAGTTCAATCACGACCAGTTGCGCCTTGTCTTCGGCCGCCTTGTTCAGGCCGCGTACCAGGTAGTCTGCGCTTGCCGGGCCGATCGCGCCCTGAACCGTCAGCATCCGCACCAGGGCCGCGCTGGCGGAAAAGGGCAGCAGAACGAGGCAGAACAACAGTACGAGGCGCGACGGAGGATGAAGCGGGTTCATCCTTTCACTGTAGACGTAATCCGGAACGCTGTCGTTTCCGCCCTAGAGATACCGCAGCCACAGGTAGAGGCTGCTCACCGCGATGCTGGCGAGCATGAGCGGAAACGCCATCAGCATGAAGGGCAGGAAGCGGATCGGCTGGCCGGCGCGCTCGGCCATGCCGGCGACCACCAGGTTGGCGGATGCGCCCACCAGGGTGCCGTTACCGCCCAGGCAGGCGCCCAGCGACAGCGCCCACCACAGGGTGTCGATCTGCTGCGGGGTGAACACGCTGCCCATGCTCTGGATCACCGGAATCATGGTGGCGACGAAGGGGATATTGTCGACCACGGCGGAGAGCACGGCGGACACCCACAGGATGACGTAGGCGGTGACGGTGAAATCGCCCCCGGTCCAGGTGATGATCTCGTGCGCCAGCAACTCCAGCGCGCCCGCCTTCTCGATACCGGCCACCACCACGAACAGGCCGATGAAAAAGAAGATGGTGATCCATTCCACCTCGCCGAAGGTGTGGTGGATGGCATGCGACTGATCTTCGGCTTTCTTGTCATAGACGCGCAGCAACAGCAGCAGGGCGGCGCCGAACATCGCGATGGTGCCGGGTTCCTGGCCGATGGAATGCGCCAGAACAAACCCCGCGATCACCAGCGCGATGACGAACAGCGCCTGCTTCAGCAGGCGCGCGTCGGTGATGGATTCGCGTTCGTTGAACGCCATCACCAGCGCACGGTCTTCCGCCGAGGCATTGAGCTTGCGTCCCCAGATGAAGTAGATCGGGACCAGCGTCAGCGCCATGACCAGTGCTGCAACGGGCGCCAGGTTGAACAGGAAATCGTTGAAGGTGAGTTTGGCCGCTGAACCGATCATGATGTTGGGGGGGTCGCCGATCAGGGTGGCGGTGCCGCCGATGTTGGAGGCGAAGATCACCGAGAACAGGTAGGGATAGGGACTGATGCGCAGGGCGTCGGTGATCAGCAGCGTCACCGGGGCGATCAGCAGCACGGTGGTGACGTTGTCGAGCAGCGCGGAGAACACCGCGGTGACCACCGAAAGCATCACCAGCAGACCCCACGGGTCGGCCTTCACCACCTTGGCCGCCTTCACCGCGACGTACTGGAACACGCCGCTTTTCTGGGTGATGGCGACGATGACCATCATGCCGGTCAACAGGCTGATGGTGTTGAGGTCGATGCCGTGAAAGGCTTCGGCCTGGTTCAGCACGCCTGCAAAAATCATCAGGCCGGCGCCGAGCAGGGCGACGACCGAGCGGTTGATCTTTTCGGTGACGATGACCGCATAGGTCAGGACGAAGATGGCGAGCGAAACCACGAGGGGCGACAGGCCGAAGAGGGCTTCGGCGGCAGCGGCGGGGTGTGCCATGTCAGTTGCCTGCCACGGCGATCAGGTGCGCCAGCAGGACGCGGCGCGATAGCATGCCCTTGAAGCGGCCATTCTCGCCCAGCACCGGCAGCGGCGCGGCATGCCGGTGCAGCAGCAGGGCCGCTTCCAGCAGCGGGGTGTTTTCATCAAGGGTTGGCAGGTCGAGCAGTTCCACATCGCGCACCCGCCTGATGGCCAGCGACTTGAGGTGGGTGGCGATCAGGGCAACCCCGTCGCCGACGAAACGCAGGTCATTGAGGCCGTGTTCGCCGCGCGCGCTGACGGGCAGCAACTCGCCCAGGATGTCGTTGATATCTACCAGGCCGGCCCATGCGCCGCCATCGCAGACGGGCAGGTGGTTAACGCCCCTGTCGAGCATCAGGTGCAGAGCATCGAGCAGGGAGGTGTCCGGACCCACGCAAGCGGGTTCCGGCAGGAGGGGGACAGCGCGCAGGGTCATGTCAAACGGCTTTCAGCGGCAAAGGCTGCATTTTTGCAGATGTGGCGGAACGGCGATAGCCGGCTCACGAGGCGGCGGCCTGCCGCCCGTAGAAGGCCTTGAGCAGGAACGGCGGCGCGACGGTGGTGAGCGCGATGACGATCAGCAGCGCGGCGTAGGTCTCGGCGTCGAGGATGCCCTGGTTCAGGCCCAGTTGCGCGAAGATCAGGCCGACTTCGCCGCGCGGCACCATCGCCAGGCCGATGGCGATCTGGCGAAAGCGGCTCTCGCGGATGAAGAAGCCGGCGGCGAGCTTGCCGATGAGGGCCACCACGATCAGCCCGCCGCCCAGCTGCCAGACGCGCGCCGAACCCCAGTCCACCGTGTTGAGGTTGAGCGACACCCCGACCATGACGAAGAACAGCGGCGCGAAGGTGTGGATCAGCGGCCGCATCTGCTCTTCCAGCTTGTGCGCCAGTTGTGGGCTGGGGGCGAACCAGCGGTCGAGCGCCGGCAGCCCGAGCCGGTGCATGACGTTGAAGCGGAAGTGCTGCGACAGCGCGATGCCGGCGGCGAAGCCGCCCATGATGAGCGGCGCGCCGACCGCGTGCGCCAGCCAGGAAAACAGCAGGATCAGCGCCAGCGCCATGGTGATGAGCAGTCCGGGCGTGGCGGCGCGCTGGTCGTAGTGGTCGATGATGCCGCCCGCCAGCTTGGCGACCAGCGGGGAGAGCAGCATGAACAGCACGATGAAGACCGCAACCTTGCTGGTGGCGGCGAGCGAGACCTCTCCCTGCACGGCGAACTGGTAGAGGAAGGCGAGCGCCAGCACGCCGAGGATGTCGTCCAGCACCGCCGCGCCGATGACGATCTGCGCCTCGTCTTCGTGGCGCTTGCCGAGGTCGTCGAGCACCCGCACCGTGATGCCGATGCTGGTGGCGGTGAGCGTGCCGCCGATGAACAGCGCCACCAGGTTGTCGAGGCCGAATCCCCAGCGGCAGACCGCGTAGCCGAGCACAAAGGGCAGGGTGAAGCCGACCACTGCCACCACGACGGGTTTGATCCCCGACTTGGCAAGGCGGAACAGGTCGGTGTCCATGCCGACCTCGAACAGCAGCAGGATGATGCCGATTTCCGCCAGCAGCTTCATCGTCGCGTCGGGCGTGATCCAGCCCAGCAGCGACGGCCCCACCAGCAGGCCGGCCAGCAGTTCGCCGATCACCGAGGGAATGCCGTGGCGTCCCGCGATCTCCGAAAACAGCCGCGCGGCGATGAGGATGATGGCGAGGTAGAGGAAGAATTGGTGGAGTTCCATGCAGGGGTCCTGATCGGGTTCTGGGGACAGGGCAGGCGTATGACGTGTTGTGATGGGGGCCTGCGACAAGATGCCGGAGCTGAGCCTATCCTAACGTATCGGACAGCCATGCTGACTCTCCGGCTTGCAGACGCGGGGGAGCGCGACCCCATTTTGTTGCGGATACGGGTCGGTTCGATGGCCTTGGATTGGGGAGGCGCATGGCGCATTCATCCTGGCGAAGGTCTTTTTGGCGTCGTGTTTCCTGCGTCACTCCGTGT
>DATCTE010000427.1:0-6696 GCA_036568085.1 Thiobacillus sp. | reverse complement strand
GTTCGAAGTCGTCGGCGCGCTGCTGTCGCGCGCCCAGGTCTATGTGCTGAAATCGCTGACGCCCGACGATCTCGGCCAGCTGATGCAGCGCGCGCTGCAGGAGCTGCCGGACCTGAAGCTGGGCGAGGGCGTCGACAAGCTGCTGGCCGCCTACGCCGATGGCGACGCCCGCAAGCTGTTGAACCTGCTGGAACAGCTCGACACCGCCGCGCACACCGCCCAGGTGAAGGCAGTCGACGCCGCCTTCGTCGAGAACGCGCTCGCGCAATCGCTGCGCCGTTTCGACAAGGGCGGCGAGAATTTCTACGACCAGATTTCCGCGCTGCACAAAAGCGTACGCGGCAGCGACCCCGACGCCTCGCTCTACTGGCTGGTGCGCATGCTCGACGGCGGCACTGACCCGCGCTACCTCGGCCGCCGCCTCATCCGCATGGCGAGCGAGGACGTCGGCCTGGCCGACCCGCGCGCGCTGCGCCTCGCGCTCGATGCAGTCGAAACCTACGAGCGACTGGGCTCACCCGAAGGCGAACTCGCGCTCGCCGAAGCCTGCCTCTACATGGCCTGCGCGCCCAAGAGCAACGCCGTCTACGTCGCCTACAACGCCGCGCGCGCCTTCGTGCAGTCCAACCCCTCCAACGACGTTCCCATCCACCTGCGCAACGCCCCCACCAAGCTGATGAAGGAATTGGGCTACGGCCGCGCCTACCGCTACGCCCACGACGAGCCCGAAGCCTATGCCGCCGGCGAGCGCTACTTCCCCGACAATATCCAGGAACAACACTTCTACGATCCCACCCCGCGCGGGCTCGAAGGCAAGATCGCCGAGAAGCTGGCGCATCTGAGGAAACTGGATGAGGAGGCGGGAAAGGACTGAGCCTGCCGAGACCTTACGATTGGCTTGAACAATAGCCTTGCAGGTGGTATACAGCATGATATATACCGATCGTTTGAAAGAGGCAAACCATGCAAACCGCGAAGCTATTCAAGAACGGCCGTAGCCAGGCCGTGCGCCTGCCGGCTGAATATCGGTTCGAAGGGGACGAGGTCCTGATCCGCCGCGACCCGGTTACGGGCGACATCATCCTCAGTCCGCGCAACAAGAAATTTGAAGATTGGGTCAAGCTGCGCGACAGGCTGCTGTCCCGAATTCCGCAGGAAGACCTCGCCGTCCTCGACGACCTGCGCGACGCCGGCCCCCATGCCGAACGCGACTGGCCATGAGTGTCGTGTTGATGCTGGACACTAATGCCGTTTCCGCCCTCGTCAAAGGACAGGCGGACAGCCTCAGCAAAACACTGGAACAGCGGCCATTTTGTGTCTCCGTCATCACCGAAGCGGAATTGCGCTTCGGCCTGGCGCGCAGACCTGTTAATGCAGATCTGCGCAGCATCATCGAGAATCTGCTGCTGGCAACCGACATCCGCCCATGGAACTCCGCCTGTGCCGAGCGCTATGGGCATTTGCGTGCTGAACTCGAAGCACTCGGCAGGCCGCTGGGCCCTATGGACCTGCTCATTGCCACGCATGCTCTGGCGGAAGACTGCACCCTGGTCAGCGCTGACCGGGCATTCGCTCACGTCCCCGGTCTCAAGATATTGGACTGGACAGCAGCGCCGGCCAACTGAATGGCCTGCACCGATCCCACCCCGCGCGGGCTCGAAGGCAAAATCGCCGAGAAGCTGGCGCATCTGAAGAAGCTTGACGAGGAAGCGGGGAAATAGGGCGTGACGACGCAGAGTCCGGCAGGCGTTGTTTTACAATGAATCCATAAAACGATTCGACCCATCACGGCACCGTGCTCAAAAAAATCAGAACCCGGGATCTTCGGCCAGGCATGCATCTGCATGAGCTGTGTGGCTCATGGATGAACCATCCGTTCTGGCGCAGCAAGTTCACCCTGACCGACCCCGAAGACATCCGACGCATCGTCGAGAGCGGCATCGCCGAGGTCTGGATCGATACCGAAAAGGGCCTGGACGTGCCGGAAGCCGCCAGGGCAGAGACCGACGAGTCGGTCACCGACCTGCTGATGAAGGCGGAGATCGCGCAACACGCCAAGGCATCCGGGCCGGTGTCGATGAGTGAAGAGCTCCAGCGGGCCGCCATGATCTGCGCCAAGGCCAGGAAGGCGGTCGTCTCCATGTTCCGGGAAGTGCGCATGGGCAATGCCATCAGCGCCGAGGCAGCCGGCGAACTGGTCGAGGAAATCTCCTCGTCGGTGTTGCGCAACCCCGGCGCGCTGATCAGCCTGGCGCGGCTCAAGACCGCCGACGACTACACCTACATGCATTCCGTCGCGGTCTGCGCACTGATGGTGTCGCTGGCACGGCAACTGGGCCTGGACGAGAACGAAGTGCGCGAGGCGGGCATGGCCGGCCTGTTGCACGACCTGGGCAAAGCCCTGATGCCGATGGAGGTGCTCAACAAGCCGGGCAAGCTCACCGACGACGAGTTCCGCATCATCAAGGGCCATCCGGTCGAGGGCCACCGTCTGCTGCTCGAGGGCAGGACCTACAGCGACATCGTGCTCGACGTCTGTCTCCACCACCACGAGAAGGTCGACGGCAGCGGCTATCCCGACCGGCTCGGCGGCGACAGCATCAGCCTCTTCGCCAAGATGGGCGCAGTGTGCGATGTCTACGACGCCGTCACGTCCAACCGCCCCTACAAGGCGGGCTGGGATCCCGCCGAATCCCTCCGCAAGATGACCGAATGGAGCAAGGGCCACTTCGACGAACGGGTGTTCCAGGCGTTCATCAAGAGCATCGGCATCTACCCGGTCGGCTCGCTGGTGAAGCTCAGCTCCAGCCGCCTGGCCGTGGTGGTCGAGCAATCGGAAAAATCGCTGCTGGCGCCGCGCGTCAAGGTGTTCTTCTCGACCAAGTCGCAGACCTACATCGTTCCCGAATTGATCGATCTCTCGCGCCCCAGCGCGACGGAAAAGATCACCAGCCACGAAGACGCCGCCAAGTGGGGAATCAAGAACCTGGACGAGCTCTGGACGACCTGATCCGTCTCCGACGACGTCCCTCCTACCGGCGCAACGCCCCGCCAGGCTGTTGAAGGAAGGGGACCACACCCGCCCTTGCAAAAAGTCCATAAGTGGACTAGATTTGCACAATAAGTACATTTCGATACTTTGTGGGATTGGGATGCAACACACCGCACAAGCCGTGAAGGCCCAGAGCAAACCGAGCAGCCGCGACCTGTCCGCCGCCGGCCTGCGCGCGTTCTTCAACATCGCGCGCGACTGGGCGCTGACCACCGACGAGCAGATGGTGCTGCTCGGCGCGCCCGGCCGCTCGACCTTCTTCAAGTGGAAATCCGCGCCCGAGTCTGCCGACCTCAAGCGCGACACGCTCGAGCGCCTGTCCTACCTGCTGGGCATCTACAAGGCGCTGCAGATCCTGTTGCCCGACACGACAGCGGCCGACGCCTGGGTGAAGAAGCCCAACAGCGCGCCGCTCTTCGGCGGCAAGAGCGCGCTCGACCGCATGCTCGGCGGCAACGTCGCCGACCTGGTCGCGGTGCGCCAGTACCTGGATGCCCGGCGCGGCGGCTGGGCTTGAGGATGGAAACGCTGGACAAGTTGATTCCGCTCATGCCCTTCGACTTCGCTCAGGAGAGCGTTCGACAAGCTCACCACGAACGGAATCAACAACGTGCCGTTCGCCCTGAGCTCGTCGAAGCCTGTCCTGAGCGAAGTCGAAGGGGACTAACTCACTAATGACCTATCCCACCACGCGGCTCAACTGGCGCCCGGCCTACCGCGTCATCCCCAGCCGCTTTCCCGCCGTCGGCCTGTTCGAACGCATCGCCAGCCCCGAGGACTTCGACGCCCTCTATGCGCTGGAAGCCATGACCAACGACCGCCTCCGCGACGAAGTCGGCGAGATCAGCCTGGTCCCACCCGACGAACGCCTGTTCGGCCCCGGCAGCACCTGCATCATGGCGGCCTTCACCCACCTCAATCCGCAGGGCAGCCGCTTCAGCGACGGCAGTTACGGCGTGTTCTACTGCGCCCGCAAGCGCGACACCGCCATCGCCGAAACCCGGTACCACGCCGCCCTGTTCATGCAGGCCACCCGCGAGCCGCCGATGCGATTGCAAATGCGGCTCTACACCGCGCACGCCCGCGGCGAAGCGGCCGACCTGCGCGAAGCCAGCAAGAGCGACCCTCGCATCGTCGATCCCGACGACTACAGCCACACGCAGGCCATCGGCCGCAGCCTGCGGGCCGCAGGCGCGCTCGGCATCGTCTACCCCTCGGTGCGCCACCCCGGCGGTGAATGCCTGGCCGCCCTGCGCACCGGCATCGTGAAAAACTGCCAGCACGCCGCCTACCTGGAGTACCACTGGAACGGCCGGGGCATCGAGGCGGTGTTCGAGGTTTCGCAACTGCTTTGACTGCGAAGCGCACACTGACGAAAGTGCGCTACTATATGACCAACAGCATGACCAACTGGAGGCCACATGAGCACCGTCACTCTGGCAGAAGCCAAGACCCATCTGAGCCACCTGCTTGACCAAGTCGAGGCGGGTGAGGAAGTGGTCATCACCCGTCGCGGCCAGGCAATTGCCCGTATCACGCCGGTCGAAAAACCCAAGCAACCCGTCAAATCGCTCGCCGAATTCCGCAGCCGCATGCCGCGCTGGCGCAAGTCCAGCGCCGAGCTGCTGCGTGACCTACGCGACGAGGATCTTTGATGCTGTATTTCGATACCAGCTTCCTGGCGCCGCTCATCCTCGAAGAATCCACCAGCACGAAAATCGAGGCCTTCTTCGCCAGGCTCCCGGCGGGCGAGTTCTACGTCAGCCATTGGACCCGGGTCGAGTTTGCTAGCCTGATCGCCCGCGAAGTCAGGATGGGCGGCCTCACGGAGCCCGATGCGCTGCTGGCCATCGGCCAATTCGACGAACTGGTGACCGAGTCATTCCAGGTCCTGGCCCCTGCCGTTGCGGACTACGAGCTTGCCAAAGCCTATATCCAGCACTTCGCTACCAAGCTGCGGGCTGGCGATGCGCTGCACCTGGCCATCGCCAGCAATCACGGCGCAAAGACCCTCTACACCCTGGACGCGGTGCTGCTGAATGCAGCCAAGCTGCTGAAGGTTCACGCCAGTCGAGGCATCAAAGCTTGAGCCGACCGCACTTAACGGCCAAATAGTCCTGTGTACCGGCATCGTGAAAAACTGCCTGCACGCCGCCTACCTGGAATACCACTGGAACGGGCAGGGCATCGATGCGGTGTTCGAGGTCGCCCAGGTGCTGTGACGCAGGCGCCGGCACGCGCAGCAACACGCACCGCATCCAAGGTGGGAGCGGGCGCCCGGATCGGGTAATCTGCCAACACAACCAACCCGCAAAGCCCCATGGACGAACAGCAACGCAAGGCCCAGCTCAAGAAAACCTTCGACACCGTGGCCGAAGGCTACGGCAGCACCGGCATGGAATTTTTCCATAACGCCGCCGCGCACCTGCCCCGCGTCTTGAATCTGCAAGGCCACGAGCACCTGCTCGACGTCGCCACCGGCACCGGCATTGCCGCCACCGCCCTCGCGTCGCACCTGCCGCGCGGCAAGGTCACCGGCATCGACTTCTCCGAAGGCATGCTCTCCCAGGCGCGCGCCCGCGCCCAAAAGCTGGGCCTGGACAACATCGAGCTACACCCCATGGACATGCAGGCCATCGACTTCGACAACGCCTGCTTCGACGCCGCCAACTGCTCGTTCGGCCTCTTCTTCCTGCCCGACATGCACAGCCTGCTGCAACACATCGCCAGCAAGGTGAAGCCCGGCGGCCAGGTGCTTGCCTGCTCGTTCTACCAGGGCTCGTTCGAACCCAACGTCGATCTGTTTCTGGAACGCATCCAGCGCTACGGCATCGCCCCGCCCGCATTCACCTGGAAGAACCTCAGCACCGAAGAGCAATTCCGCGCCCTGTACGCCAGCGCCGGCCTGCGCGATGTGCACGTCCACCGGCACGAGATCGGCTACCCCCTTGAAGACGCCGAAGCCTGGTGGCGCGTGATCTGGTATGCCGGCTTTCGCGGCCTGGTCGCGCAACTCGGCGATGCCGAACTTGCCCGGTTCAAACAGGAACACCTCGCCGAGATCAGCGCCCTGCACAACGGGCAAGGCATCCCGCTCAACGTCACCGCATTGTTCGCCAGCGGGCGGGTGGCTTAAGCCGCCTCCATAACTTCCGGTTAACTCGAAAGGCTGGCCGGTTGTGCGAAGATTCGGCTGATAACGAACAAGGGGATGTCTTGGCTCCACAGCCAGAGCAACAAGCGAGGGGGAATATCGATCGGCTGCTGGAGGCGGCAGGCTGGCAGGTCTGCGATGCGTCCGCTGCCAACATCCACGCCGCGCGTGGCATGGCCATTCGCGAATTTCCGCTTAAATCCGACCATGGCTTTGCCGACTATCTAGTGTATGTGTATATCGCCGATAGATTTGAACGTTTTGAATGATCTTTCGAAAATTAAAAAACGGGGAGAATTGTCCTGATGGTTTTCTGTGAAGACTCAAGGGTAAAAATCCCCTGCATTCTGCATCTGGTCCGGCTTGGCTACCGATACCTTTCCTTCAAGAATGCCGTTTGGGATGAAGAGACTAATATTTTTCCGGACCTGTTTCGAACTGCTATCGACCAGATCAACCCCGGTATTAGCAGTGACGATATTGATCGTCT
>DATCTE010000426.1:0-2240 GCA_036568085.1 Thiobacillus sp. | reverse complement strand
CTGGATGACCATGCTGGCCGGCCTGGGCCTGGTCGGCTTCCGCGTGAGCCGGCGTACGCAAACCTGACCCGTCGCCCACGGCGACCCGCAAACCCGCCCTGTGGCGGGTTTTTTAATGTCTGCAGGTGTTGTTCCCGGACGTCGACGAGGGGTATTTGATGCCTTTATCACGTGATAAAATGTTTGATTGTTCTAATATTTTTATTTTCCCCGCATCCTGGAGACCGTCATGCACACCGGCACCACCCTCACCCAGTTCATCATTGAAGAACAGCGCCGCACCGCCGGCGCCACCGGCGATTTCACCTCGCTGCTGAACGACGTCGTCACCGCCTGCAAGGCCATCTCCAACGCCGTCAACAAGGGCGCGCTGCTGGGCGTGATGGGCTCGCTCGACTCCGAGAACGTGCAGGGCGAGACGCAGAAGAAGCTCGACGTCATCACCAACGAGATCATGATCCGCTCCAACGAGTGGGCGGGCCACCTGGCCGGCATGGCTTCGGAAGAGATGGACGAGGTGTATGCCATTCCCAGCCAGTACCCGCTCGGCAAGTACCTGCTGGTGTTCGATCCGCTCGACGGCTCGTCCAACGTCGACGTCAACATCTCGGTCGGCACCATCTTCTCGATCCTCAAGGCCCCGGTCGCCGGCCGCGCCGCCAAGATGGAAGACTTCCTGCAGACCGGCACCCAGCAGGTATGCGCCGGCTATGCGATCTACGGTTCCTCGACCATGCTGGTGCTGACCTTCGGCCACGGCACCAACGGCTTCACGCTCGACCGCGACGTCGGCGAGTTCGTGCTGACCCACCCCAACATGAAAATCCCCACCGAAACCAAGGAGTTCGCGATCAACGCGTCCAACATGCGTTTCTGGGAAAAGCCGGTGCAGCGCTACGTCGACGAGTGCCTGGCCGGCAAGACCGGTCCGCGCGGCAAGGACTTCAACATGCGCTGGGTCGCCTCGATGGTCGCCGAAGTGCACCGCATCCTCACCCGCGGCGGCATCTTCATGTACCCCAAGGACACCAAGGACCCGTCCAAGGCCGGCAAGCTGCGCCTGCTGTATGAGGCCAACCCGATGGCCTTCATCGTCGAGCAGGCCGGCGGCGCCGCCACCACCGGCTATCAGCGCATCCTCGATCTGGCGCCCGAAGGCCTGCACCAGCGCGTGCCGGTGATCCTCGGCTCCAAGACCGAAGTCGACACCGTGACCGGCTACCACCACGAAAAGGCCGCGTGAGCTTGGTTGTAAAGCCGACAAGTCGGCAACAACCACGGCCTACCCTTTACGGGTAGGGCGCAGCCTGACGCGACGGGAACACCGAATAAAAAAGCCGGGCATTGCCCGGCTTTTTTATTGCGCGGAAAATCCTATGCAGCCACCCGGCGCAGGCCGGTCCGCATCAGCTTGATGCACTCATCCGGCGGCAGCGGTCGACTGAAGAAATAGCCCTGGGCCTGATCGCAATGATTGGCCCGCAGATAAGCCAGTTGCGCGTCCGTTTCGACGCCTTCCGCGACCACGGTCAGGCCGAGGCTGCCGGCCAGCGCGATGATGGTGCGCACGATGGCGGTATCGTTGTCGTCGCCCGGGATGTCGCGGATGAACGAGCGGTCGATCTTCAGGCAGTGGATGGGAAAGCTCTTCAGATAGCTGAGCGAGGAATAGCCGGTGCCAAAATCGTCTACCGCGATGCGGAGGCCCAGCTGCTCCAGTTCGGCCAGTACGGTGGCGGCCGTCGCCAGATTGTCCATGATCGACGACTCGGTGATTTCCAGTTCGAGGTCACCTGCCGCCAGCCCTGTGTCGCGCAGGGCGGCACTGACTTCCTCGGCCAAATCCTTTTGGCGAAACTGGCGTGTCGACAGGTTGACCGCCATGGTGCCGGTCATCAGGCCCGCGTCCTGCCACACGCGCAATTGACGACACGCTTCACGCAGCACCCAGTCGCCGATCGGCAGGATGAGGCCGGTGTGCTCGGCGACCGGAATGAACTCCTCCGGGCTGACCGCGCCCAGTTCCGCCGACTGCCAGCGCAACAACGCCTCCCAGCCCATCAGGCGGCCGGACTGGATTTCCAGTTTGGGCTGGTAATGCAGTGCGAACTCCTGGCGATCCAGCGCCTGCTTCAGGCGCGTCTCCAGCAACACACGGCGCTGGATTTCATCGGACAGATCGCGGCTGAACACCATCAGGCAATTGCGCCCGGCCGATTTGGCACGGTGCAGGGCGAGGT
>DATCTE010000425.1:0-2616 GCA_036568085.1 Thiobacillus sp. | reverse complement strand
GAGCAGGTATTCGCCCTCGTACACGGTGTTGGCGCGGAACATCGGGAAGACGAAGTCGCGCACGAATTCCTCGCGCAGGTCGTCGATGTAGATCTGCTCCGGTTTGATGCCGAATTTCAGCGCCTTCTGCCGCGCCGGCTCGAGTTCCTCGCCTTGGCCGAGGTCGGCAGTGAAGGTCACCACCTCGCATTTATAGGTGTCCTGCAGCCATTTCAGGATGACCGAGGTGTCGAGGCCGCCGGAATAGGCCAGTACAACTTTCTTGATGTCGCTCATGGTGTGGGGATTCAGTGGGTGGAACCGGATTGATTCTTGTCGATGATCTCGACCTGGCCTGGAAAGCCGCCGATCTTCAGGATGTCGAGGTTGGTGGCGAGGCTCGCCTTTTCGATCTCGATTCCGACCACGCGACCGTCTTCCGACAGGTTGAGCACGATACCCTCGTGGGCTTCCCACGCCTGCGCGGGGTTTTCAGGACTGATTTCGACATAGAGCGAATCCATGTCCTTGAAATAGGCGATGTTCATGATTCGATTTTTCCTAACAGTAGATATTCCATCAGCGCCTTCTGCACGTGCAGGCGGTTCTCGGCTTCATCCCACACCACCGACTGCGGGCCATCGATCACCTCGGCGGTGACCTCTTCGCCGCGGTGCGCCGGCAGGCAGTGCATGAAGACCGCTTCCGATTTCGCCACCTGCATCATCTCGGCATCGACCTGCCAGTCGGCAAAAGCCTTCAGACGCTCGTCGTTTTCCGCCTCCCAACCCATGCTGGTCCACACGTCGGTGGTCACCAGGTCGGCGCCGCGACAGGCGTCCATAGGGTCGACGAAGCTTTCGTAGTTGTCGGTACCGTACAGATTGGCGCGCTCCGGCTCGACTTCATAACCCGGCGGGGTCGACACATGGACGTTGAAATCGAGCACTTCGGCCGCCTGCAGCCAGGTGTTGCACATGTTGTTGGAATCACCGATCCACGCCACCGTCTTGCCCTGGATCGAGCCGCGATGCTCGATGAAGGTGAAGATGTCGGCGAGGATCTGGCACGGGTGGTATTCGTTGGTCAGCCCGTTGATCACCGGCACGCGCGAATGCGCAGCGAAGCGCTCGATGATCTCCTGCTCGAAGGTGCGGATCATCACGATGTCGACCATGCGCGAAATCACCTCGCCCGCGTCCTCCACCGGCTCACCGCGCCCGAGCTGGGTATCGCGCGTGTTGAGGTAGATCGCCGAGCCGCCGAGCTGGTGCATGCCCGCCTCGAAACTCAGGCGCGTCCGGGTCGAGCTTTTCTCGAAAATCATCGCCAGCGTGCGGTCGACCAGCGGGTGATACGGCTGGTAACGCTTGAAGCGCGACTTGATCAGCCGCGTACGCTCGAACAGGTACTGCAGTTCATCGCGCGACAGATCCTTGAATTGCAGGAAATGTTTCAGCATCACGCAGCCTGCTGCAGATAGTTTCTGACGATGCCGGACACCGCAGCGACCAGCGCGTCGACTTCGGCTGTGCCGTAAATCAGCGGCGGCACCAGACGAATGACCGTGTCGGCAGTGACGTTGATCAGCACGCCGGCGTCGCGCGCCACCGCCACCAGTTCGCCGCACGGGCGATCGAGCTCGATGCCGATCATCATGCCCTCGCCGCGAATGTCGATCACGCCGTGCACGCCATTCAGTGCGCTGCGCAAACCGGCACGGATCGCCTCGCCGCGCACCCGCGCATTGTCGAGCAGCTTTTCGTCTTCGATGGCTTCCAGCGTCGCCAGCGCCGCCGCGCAGGCCAGCGGATTGCCGCCGAAGGTCGAGCCATGATTGCCCGGCTGGAAAACGTCTGCAGCGGCGCCGCGCGCCAGGCACGCGCCGATCGGCACGCCGCCACCCAGCCCCTTGGCCAGCGCCATCACGTCCGGCATCACGCCCGAATGCTGGAAGCCGAACCAGGTGCCGGTGCGGCCGATGCCGGTCTGCACCTCGTCCAGCATCAGCAGCCAGCCGTGCGCGTCGCAGATCTTCCGCAATTCGACGAGGTATTCCGAAGGCAGCACATTGATGCCGCCTTCGCCCTGCACCGTTTCGATCAGCACCGCGACCACGCTCTTGTTGTGCTCAGCGACATGGCGGATCGCTTCCAGATCGTTGAACGGCACCCGCGCGAAGCCCGACAGCAGGGGCTCGAAGCCAGCCTGGATCTTGCGGCTGCCGGTCGCGGTCAGCGTCGCCATGGTACGGCCATGGAAGGCCTTTTCCATCACGATGATGGTCGGCACCTCGATGCCTTTATTGTGGCCATACAGGCGCGCCAGCTTGATCGCCGCCTCGTTGGCCTCGCAGCCCGAGTTGCAGAAGAAGGCCTTGTCCATGCCCGACAGCGCGCACAGCTTGTCGGCCAGTTCCTCCTGCCGCGGAATGCGATAGAGATTGGACGAATGAATCAGCGACGCGGCCTGGTCGGCAATCGCCTTCACCAGTTTGGGATGAGCGTGCCCCAATCCGTTCACCGCCACGCCTGCGACTGCGTCGAGATAGCGCTTGCCGGCTTCGTCCCACAGGTAGGCGCCCTCGCCGCGCACAAAGGCAACGGGCTGGCGGTTATAGGTATTCATCAAATGCGT
>DATCTE010000424.1:0-4061 GCA_036568085.1 Thiobacillus sp. | reverse complement strand
GGCATGGCCGGGGTGCGCACCCTGGAGGAACTGCTGAAGATCGCGCCCGGCCTGTACGACATCGCGGTGTTCGGCGCCGAGCCGCACCCCAACTACAACCGCATCCTGCTGTCGCCGGTGCTCGCCGGCGAGCAGACGGTCGACGACATCATCCTCAATTCCACCGACTGGTACGAGGAGAACGGCATCCATCTGCACATGGGCCGCAAGGTGGTGAAGATCGACCGTTCGGCCCGATTTGTCGAAGCCGAAGACGGCACCCGCGCCGAGTACGACCGCTTGCTGCTCGCCACCGGGTCCAACCCATTCATGCTGCCGGTGCCGGGCGCCGAGCTGCCGGGCGTGATCAGCTTCCGCGACATCGCCGACGTCGACGCGATGATCCGCGCCTCCAGCCAGTATCGGCACGCCGTCGTCATCGGCGGCGGCCTGCTCGGGCTGGAAGCGGCCAATGGCCTGATGAAGCGCGGCATGGACGTGACCGTGGTGCACATCGGCCCATGGCTGATGGAGCGCCAGCTCGACGAGCCCGCCGCGCGCCTGCTGCAGAAGAGCCTGGAAGAAAAGGGCATGAAGTTCCTGCTGCAGAAGCAGACGGCGGAACTGGTCAAGGGAGACTCTGGCCGGGTGTCCGCGATCAGTTTCAAAGATGGTGATTCCGCGCCCGCAGACCTGGTTGTGATGGCGGTCGGCATCCGCCCCAACACCACGCTGGCCGAATCGGCCGGCCTGCATTGCAACCGCGGCATCGTCGTCAATGACACCATGCAGACCTTCGATCCGCGCGTCTATTCGATCGGCGAGTGCGCCGCGCACCGCGGCATTGCCTACGGCCTGGTCGCGCCGCTGTTCGAGCAGGCCAAGGTGTGCGCCAACCATCTGGCGCATTACGGCATCGGCCGTTACCAGGGCTCGGTCACCTCGACCAAGCTCAAGGTCACCGGCATCGACCTGTTTTCGGCCGGCGACTTCATCGGCGGCGATGGCACCGAGGCGATCCTCTATTCCGATCCCATCGGCGGCGTCTACAAGAAGCTCGTCATCAAGGACAACAAGCTGGTCGGCGGCGTGATGTACGGCGACACCGTCGACGGCGCCTGGTATTTCTCGCTGCTGCGCGACGGCAAGAACGTGTCCGAACTGCGTGACCATCTGATGTTCGGCCAGGACCACTGCGGCAACCTCGGCCACCAGGGCATCAACAAGGCCGCGACGATGACCGACGACATGGAGGTGTGCGGCTGCAATGGCGTGTGCAAGGGCGACATCGTCAAGGCGATCCGCGAGAAGGGCCTGTTCACGCTGGAAGACGTGAGGAAGCACACCAAAGCGTCGTCCTCGTGCGGCTCGTGCACCGGGCTGGTCGAGCAGATCCTGGCGGTGACCGCGGGCGGCGACTACTCGGCCGCGCCGAAGACGAAGTCGGTGTGCGGCTGCACCGACCACACCCACGAAGCCGTGCGCGAGGCGATCCGCGACAACAAGCTGCTGACGATCCCGCAGGTGATGCAATTCATGGAATGGCGCACCCCCAACGGCTGCGCGTCGTGTCGCCCGGCGCTCAACTACTACCTGATCTCGACCTGGCCGGGCGAGGCCGAGGACGATCCGCAGTCGCGCTTCATCAACGAGCGCGCCCACGCCAACATCCAGCGCGACGGCAGCTATTCGGTGATCCCGCGCATGTGGGGCGGGCAGACCACGCCGGCCGAGTTGCGCCGCATCGCCGACGTCGCCGAGAAATACGCCATCCCCTCGGTGAAGGTCACCGGCGGTCAGCGCATCGACCTGCTCGGCGTGAAGAAAGAAGACCTGCCGAAGGTGTGGGCCGACCTCGACATGCCATCCGACCACGCCTACGGAAAGGCGCTACGCACGGTGAAGACCTGCGTCGGCTCGGAGTGGTGCCGCTTCGGCACCCAGGATTCGACGCAGATGGGGATCGATCTGGAGAAGGTGTTCTTCAAGATGTGGGCGCCGCACAAGGTCAAGCTCGCGGTGTCAGGCTGTCCAAGGAACTGCGCCGAAGTCGCGATCAAGGACGTCGGCATCATCGGCGTCGATTCCGGCTGGGAGATCTACGTGGCCGGCAACGGCGGCATCAAGACCGAGGTCGCGCAGTTCTTCGTCAAGGTGAAGACGCCTGACGAGGTGCTGGAATACTCCGGCGCCTTCCTGCAGCTGTACCGCGAAGAAGCGCGCTACCTCGATCGCACCGTGCACTACGTCGAGCGCGTCGGCCTCGACTACGTGAAGAAGAAAATCCTCGACGACGCCGACAACCGGCGCGCGCTGTACGAGCGCCTGCTGTTCGCGTTGTCGGTCGAGCGCGATCCGTGGGTCGAGCGCGCCAGGGAAGGCAAGCTGAAGCACGAATTCGAAACCGTCGCCGCATAAGGAACCGACATGAATCAATGGACCGACATCCTGGGTGTGAACGACATCCCCAAGCTCGGCGCGCGCGTGGTGCGCCATGGCAGCCTCGACATCGCGGTGTTCCGCACCGCCGACGATGAAGTCTTCGCGCTGGAAGACCGCTGCCCGCACAAGGGCGGGCCGCTGTCGCAGGGCATCGTGCATGGCAGGAAGGTGACCTGCCCGATGCACAGCTGGAATATCGAGCTCGATTCCGGCTGCGCCGTGGCGCCCGACCACGGCTGCGCGCGCGAGTTCGCAGTCAAGGTCGAGGACGGCCGGGTGTGGCTCGATTTGACTGCAGTCGAGCGCGTCGCCGCCTGACGCATCACCCGCACCAGCCCGGTGCAGGGAACGGTGCACGTGCCCCAACCCGCATCGCTTCCATTCGGCGTTTCGCATCAGCCTGCTGGCAAGCCCTTGATCTGAAAGCATCTGTTCGACCTGGCACAGAGGCTGCTGTGTACCGGGTGTGCGCCTCACACGCCCGTCAGGGCGGCGCGCTGAATGGAGGCTGACATGAAGATCGATTGCGGGCACTACCCGCTGATGGGGGGGTTCGATGAACTGCTCGAAGCGCCGGGCAAGCCGCGCGACGGCGCGGGCGCCTTGTGCGACTACTTCGCCGAACTGCCTGCCGACGAACTCGAGGCGCGCCATCATGCCGTCGACGTCGCCATCATGGCGGCGGGGATTACGTTCACCGTGTATTCCGAAGCGGGCAACATCGACCGCGCCTGGCCCTTCGACGTGGTGCCGCGCATTCTCTCAAAGGCCGAGTGGGACCGCATCGAGGCCGGACTGAAGCAGCGCCTGAAGGCGCTCAACCGCTTCATCGACGACCTCTACCACGCGCAGCAGATCATCCGAGACGGCGTGTTTCCTGCCGATGTGCTGGCCGATTCGAAGAATTTCCGCGAGGCTTGCATCGGCGCCAATCCGCCGTTCGGGGTGTGGGCGCACATCTGCGGCACCGACCTGGTACGCGACGGCGACGGCACGGTCTACGTGCTGGAGGACAACCTGCGCGTGCCCTCGGGGGTCTCCTACATGCTGGAGAACCGCCAGCTGATGAAGCGGCTGTTTCCCGAACTGTTCGCGCGCTATGACGTGCTGCCGGTGGACGATTACACCGCGCAGCTCTATGACATGCTCGCGTCGTTGTCCCCGCGTGCCGGCGACCGGCCGGAAATCGCGGTGCTGACGCCGGGGGTGTTCAACTCGGCCTATTTCGAGCATTCCTACCTGGCGCAGCAGATGGGCGCGCACCTGGTCGAGGGCCCCGATCTGGTGGTGCTCGACGACGACTGCGTCTACATGAACACGGTCGAGGGCCTGACCCGGCTCGACGTGATCTATCGCCGCATCGACGACGACTTCATCGACCCCGAGGTGTTCCGCCCCGATTCGGCGCTGGGGGTGCCGGGCCTGATGCGCGCCTGGAGGCGGGGCAACATCGGCATCGCCAACGCGCCCGGCGCGGGCGTGGCCGACGACAAGGTGGTGTATGCCTACGTGCCGGAGATGATCCGCTATTACCTCAACGAAGACGCCATCCTGCCCAACGTGCCGAGCTATCTGTGCATGCACGAGGCGGATCGCGAGTATGTGCTCCCCAACCTCGACAAGCTGGTGGTGAAGCCGGC
>DATCTE010000423.1:0-2486 GCA_036568085.1 Thiobacillus sp. | reverse complement strand
GTTGGTGCCATGCGCTGCGTCCGGCACGATGATCTCGCGCCGCGCAGCGTCGCCGCGTGCGTCGTGATAGGCGCGGATCATCGCCACCCCGGCGAATTCGCCGTGCGCGCCCGCCATCGGCGCCATCGATACCCCGGCCATGCCGGTGACGTCCTTCAGCATCTCCTGCAGCTCGAACATGCTGGCGAGGAAGCCCTGGCCGGTCTCGTCCGGGCTCGCCGGATGGCGCGCCAGGAACTGCGGCAGCATCGCCAGCGAATTGCACGCGCGCGGGTTGTACTTCATGGTGCACGAACCGAGCGGGTAGAACTGCGTGTCGATCGAGAAGTTCTGCTGCGACAGGCGCGTGTAGTGCCGCACCACGTCGAGCTCGGAGACTTCGGGCAACGCGGGCGCGTCCTTGCGGCGGAGCGCGGCGGGCAGGTCGTCGAGGCTGCCGCCGGCGGCGGGCAACTGGGCCGCGGCGGTGCGGCCCGAACGGGAATGGTCGAATATCAGCATGGTGGTAGGGGCTAGGATCTGGGATCTAGGGGCTAGGGGGGCGGGGCGCGAAATGCAGGGGGCGCGGCGAAGCCGCACAATCCCTAATTCCTAGCTCCTTATTTCAAAGCCGCCAGTGCGGCGTCGTAGTTCGGCTCCTGCTTGATCTCGGGAACGAGTTCGGCGTGGAGCACCTTGTTGTTCTCATCCAGCACGACGACCGCGCGTGCGGTGATGCCGGCAAGCGGGCCGCTGGTGATGGCGACGCCGTAGTTCTTCATGAAATCGGCGCCGCGCATGGTCGACAGCGTGGTCACGTTGTTGGTGCTTTCGGTACCACAGAAGCGGCTCATCGCGAACGGCAGGTCGGCCGAGATGATCAGCACGGCGGTATTGCCGACGGCCGCGTCATTGAATTTCTTGGTCGAGGTTGCGCACACCGGGGTGTCGAGGCTCGGCACGATGTTGAGGATCTTCTTTTTGCCGGCGAAGTCGGCCAGCGTAACGTCGGCCAGGTCCTTGTTGACCAGCTTGAAGTCGGGCGCAATGTCGCCGACCTTGGGGAACGTGCCTGCGACGTCGATGGGGTTGCCGCCTAAAGTCACTGCCATGTCTACTCTCCTTGAATAAATCGATTGAATGTCGGGCGCATCAACGGTTGCGCTCGGGCATATCCTATCCGCTAGTTGTTGGGCTGGTCGTAGCGCGCCATGTGCTCGTCCAGGTTCTCGCGCAGCATGGATTCGTACTGGTTCAGAAAGTAGGCGATCGCGGCTTCCTTCTCCGCGATCAGCTGCGCCTTGCTCTCGGTCGCCGCCGCGATGACGAAGGCGTTGAATCGCGCCGCCGAAAACAGCGCGCTCGCGCTCACCCGGCTCGGCTTTTCCTTGTCCAGGTGGGTATTGGCCAGCTGGATGAACGAGTCGGCCATGTCCCAGAACGCCTTGTCGCGTTGTACATCACTCATGTTTGACTCCCGCTAGCTCTTGTACGCACACGGCGGGGCTTCGCGCCGCTTCGACAGGATACGTTCCATCTGTTGCACGTAATGGTCGAGGTCGGCCGCGGTCTTGGTCTCGGTGACGCATACCAGGATGGCCTGGCCGAGTTCGGGATACCAGCCGGAAATATCCAATCCGCCGAGGATGCCCTGCGCACGCAGCGCGCGCAGCACGTCACGGGCACTGTCATTGAGCTTCAGCACGACTTCGTGGAAGTACGGCGATGCAAAGGCGCGTGTGACGCCAGGAATCGCCGCCAGCTTGTCGGCCAGCGCCACGGTGTTGGCGTGACTGTTGGAGGCGACTTTCGCCAGCCCCTGCGGGCCCAGCAGGGACATGTATTGCGTTGCCGCGGTAACCACCAGGCCCTGGTTGGTGCAGATGTTGGAGGTGGCCTTGGAGCGGCGGATGTGCTGTTCACGCGCCTGCAGTGTCAGCGCGAAGCCCGGCTTGCCGTCGAGGTCGATGGTGCGGCCGACGATGCGCCCCGGCATCTGCCGCACGAACTCCTGGCGGCAGCACATGAAGCCGAAATAGGGGCCGCCCGAAGCCATCGGTGCGCCCAGCGGCTGGCCTTCGCCGACCGCGATGTCGGCACCTTTCGTTCCCCACTTGCCCGGCGCTTCCAGCACCGCCAGCGTGGTCGGGTTGACCAGTGCGATGGCGAGTGCGCTCTTCTCGTGCGCCCAGTCGGTCAGCGCGTGCACGTCTTCCAACACGCCGAAGAAGTTGGGCTGCGGGATCACCAGACCGGCGAAGGCGCCGGGCTCGGCCGGCAGTATGGTCTGGCCGGTGGCGGGGTCGTAGTCGAGTTCGACCAATTCGATGCCCTGGTTTCGCACGGTGGTGTCGACCACGCGGCGGTAGATCGGGTGCACGGTCTTCGGCACCAGTACACGGCGCGAGGTCTTGTGCGAGCGGACCGCCATCAGCACCGCTTCGGCCAGCGCGGAAGCACCGTCGTAGAGCGAGGCGTTCGAGACGTCGAGCCCGGTGAGCCGGGTC
>DATCTE010000422.1:0-4431 GCA_036568085.1 Thiobacillus sp. | reverse complement strand
ATTCGCCGCCGTTGATGATCAGGGTGGGGCACTGCTGCGTCGGGCCGGGATCGAGCTTGACGCCGGTGGGGAACACCGCCCCGCCGAGGCCGGCCAGCCCCAGGTCGCGCAGTTTCATGCGCAGCTCGTCCGGTGCCATCGCCCGGTAATCGAGCGGCGCGTGGGTGATCCATTCGTCGCGGCCGTCGGTTTCGATCGTGATGCACAGATCGGGCAGGCCGGAGATATGGGGAACCGGCTGCAGGTCGATGGCCGTGACGGTGCCCGAACTGGAGGCATGCACCGCCGTCGAGATCGGGCCGTCGGCCGCGGCGATCATCTGGCCTTTCTTCACATGATCGCCCACCTCGACCATCGGTTTGGCCGGGTTGCCGATGTGCTGGCGTAGCGGGATGACCAGTTTCCGGGGCAGCGGTGCGGCGTGAACCGGACGGCCGTTCGATTCCGCCTTGTGCTCGGGCGGGTGCACCCCGCCCTTGAATTTGAACAGTTCGCGACTCATGGGGTTTCCTATGCGACGCGCTTCAGTTCAATCACCGGATGCTTCCATTTCCAGTGGGGCAGGTCTTCGGCGATGGGCACCATCGAGATGCAGTCGACCGGGCACGGCGGCAGGCATAGCTCGCAGCCGGTGCATTCGGCGGCAATGATGGTGTGCATCTGCTTGGCGGCGCCGGAAATCGCGTCGACCGGGCAGGCCTGGATGCACAGGGTGCAGCCGATGCAGGTCTGTTCATCGATGAAGGCAACCGATTTCGGCTTGGGCGTGCCGTGGGTTTCGTCCAGCGATTTGGGCTCGATCCCCAGCAGATCGGCCAGCTTCTTCACCCCCTCCTCGCCGCCCGGAGGGCACTGGTTGATGTCGGCCTCACCCTTGGCGATCGCCTCGGCATAGGGCCGGCAGCCGGGGAAGCCGCACTGGCCGCATTGCGTCTGCGGCAGGATGGCGTCGATCTTTTCTGCCAGTGGATTGCCTTCCACCTTGAAGCGGATCGCCGACCAGCCGAGCACCAGACCGGTCACGACCCCTATGGCGACCATCACCAGAATGGCCGCGAGCATTATTTCACCAGCCCGGAGAAGCCCATGAAGGCCAGCGACATCAGACCGGCGGTGATCATCGCGATGCTGGAGCCCTTGAACGGCGCCGGAATGTCACAGGTCTCCAGCCGTTCGCGGATGCCGGCGAACAGGATCAGCACCAGGGTGAAACCGAGCGCCCCGCCGGCGCCGAAAAACAGCGATTCGACGAAATTGTGCTGCGCCTGCGCGTTGAGCAGCGGAATCCCCAGCACTGCGCAGTTGGTGGTGATCAGCGGCAGGTAGATCCCCAGCACCTGATACAGCACCGGGCTGGACTTGTGGATGAACATCTCGGTGAATTGCACGATTCCGGCGATCACCACGATGAAGGACAGCGTGCGCAGGTAGAACAGTTCGGGGCCGAGCAGGTAATGGTTGACGAGGTAGCTCGCGCCGGAGGCCAGCGTCAGCACGAAGGTCGTTGCCAGCCCCATGCCGATCGCAGCTTCCAGTTTTTTCGATACGCCCATGAAGGGGCACAGTCCAAGAATCTTGGCCATCACGATGTTGTTCACGAACACCGTGGAAATGAGGATGAGGATGTAGGTTTCCAAAGCAGGCAGCCCGACGCGATGGCGCATTATCCGCCACGGGAGGCTTGTGCTTCAACCCTGAACCCTGAACAGGTTCTTGCTAGGGGCATGCAGCGCCCGTGTACAACCCCTGTCAGCCGTTGCCCTCGCCCCTTGTTCCTGATGGTTGTCGGAATTTTTTACATCTAAAAGTATGAATAGCGGGCTTTTTGAGGAAAAGGGAGTCGGGTTTCTTTACAAAAAACTGGATGCATCCGCCAGGATCAATAAATTTCATTAATAAACAAGAGGGTGCAAATGTGGAGTGTTTTTTGCTTAAAAAACCGTCGGTGCTGCACAAAAAATAAATCACCAGAGGAGGAACACAATGAAAATGTCACATGCATCGGTGGCGGCGACGCTGTTTGCGGGCGTCCTGGCCTTACATGCACCCGTATCTTCAGCTGCGCTCCCGGACTATGGCCTGATTTCTGGCGCGGGGGTGACCACCGCTGCGGGGACAACGACCAATTGGGCGTATGACACCTCGCCGGCAAGCGTCAGTGGTACCGGCTACTCGGCCAGCGCGCAGACCAATTACGGCGTCAACCAGGCCACTAGCGGGACGACGTCCAATGTGCTGGCGTATGCCGGCAGCCTGTGGTGGGACCAGTACACGATCAGTGGGGGGACGGGGAGCGGCAGCGCGAGCTTCTCCGCTGCACTGGATGGCAGCCTGGCTTCCAGCGGTCTTGCCGGGGCTGGAGTGGGCTATGCGCTGGTCATTTCCAGCAGCCTGCCGACCAGCTACAACATCGACTTCTCCACGCTGACCGCTTTGAATACGACGACCTGGCTCAATACCCAGCTCAGTGCGTTCGAAGCATCGACCGGCGCGACTGTTCTGGCCTCCTATGTGGACGGTGTGACCTCGGGGGGAAGCAAACTGATCAACAAGGCCTATAGCGGCAATTTTGGCTTCACTTACGACACGTCTTTCTATATCGGGGCGGTGCTCCTGACAGGTGCGGGCGGCAACAGCGGAACCGCGGATTTCTTCAATACCGCCACTTTCGACATCGGGCTGAACGGTGGCGACACGCTGACGATGGCGTCTTCCGTGCCCGAGCCGGGCGAATGGATCATGCTGCTCGCGGGCCTTGGCCTGATGGGCTTGCGCCTGAAGGGCAGGCGAGGACAGGTGACCGGTTAAGCCTGTCACTCGGCTGGCAAAAACCCGCCGTTCGACTGGCGGGTTTTTTTGTGGCCATGCATCCGGCAGCAGCGCGGTGCCGCCTCGCGGCCGGTGTCAGACCGGGCAGCTCGGCCCCGCCGGATTGCTTGCTGCCCAGAAGTCGTAGCCCTTGCTCAGAAACTCGTCCCACGGCAGGTAGTGCGAACCGTCGCACGAGAAGGTGAGGCCGACCATGCCGTTGAAGATGTTGAGCGAACCGGCACGCAGGTAGAAGGTCTCGTCCATGAAGCGCAGCGCACGCAGGCCGTCGAGCACCGGGCGGATCCTGTCCTTGGGCACCACCGCGTCGGTCGGGTAAGGGTGGCGCGGATAAATCAGGCAGGTGTCGGGGTCGGTCAGCGCGTGGATGTCGAGCAGGCGGTAGCGATACGGATCGTCGACCAGCCAGATCGTTGCGCGGCTGCTGGAAAAATGCAGCTTGCCGTGGAAGATGCCGCGATCGGTCATCAGTTCCTCCATCACGCCCAGCACGGTGTCGAGGTTCAGGTCCATCTGGCTGTCGCTGCGGGTCTGGTGGAACACCGCGCCGCGGATCGCCGGGTCGCCCTTGATCTGCCGCCAGTAGGTGGGTTCGTCGTACAGTTTGCCGGTGATCGGCAGGTCGCGCAGGTCGAAGTCGGCGCCGACGAAACCGAGCACCCGCCCGTCGTCGTCGCGCACGATCTGGATCGCGGTGAGCGACGGCCGCTTGGCGCGCAGGCTGATGTAGGCCTGCGACAGCAGGAAACCCTGGTTCGGCACCGCTTCGTTCATGTAGGGACGGTTGGAGCGGTCGCGCCCGTAGTCGATCTCGATCAGGCCCTCGTGGCTGGTGTTGTCGGAGAGCTGGACCGCCTGGGTGTCCATCGCATACATGTACTTGCAGGCGGGCAGTTCCTTCAGCGCATGCGTCAGGGCGGCATTGAGTCCGGCGCGGCTGGGCCAGGCCCGGCTGCAGGCCTGCGCCGCCAGCGCCAGCGGTTCGCGCAGCAGATTGGCCAGGACGTCGCGTTGATGGGCGACGCTTTCAGCCAGGGTGGTGGGCGCCGGCTTGGGCGCACGATTCTGGACGGCGAACTGCATCAGCTGCTTCCTTGTAAAACGGGCTGGCGCAGCGAGATCACCGGCCAGTTCCTGGCTTCGGCGTGCGCGCGTAGCGTGGGGTCGGGGTCGACGGCGATCGGGTGCTTGACCTTTTCCAGCAGCGGCAGGTCGTTGTGCGAGTCGCTGTAGAACCAGCTGGTGTCGAGGCAATCCAGCCGCGTGCCATGGGCTTCGAGGAAATGCTCGAGACGGACGACCTTGCCTTCGCGGAAGCACGGCGTGCCGGCGACTTCGCCGGTGAAACGGCCGTCGATTTCCTCGGGATCGGTGGCGATCAGGTGCGGAATGCCGAATTCCTTCGCGATCGGCCCGGTGACGAAGCTGTTGGTGGCAGTGATGACGGCGACCAGGTCGGCTTCGTTGAGGTGTTTGTTGACGAGGTCGCGCGCGGCCTGGGTGATCATCGGCCGGATCCGCGTGTCCATGTATTCCGCATGCCAGGCGTCCAGTTGCGCACGAGTATGGGTGGCCAGCGGATGCAGGGCAAAGGCGAGGAAG
>DATCTE010000421.1:0-2172 GCA_036568085.1 Thiobacillus sp. | reverse complement strand
ATGGCGTCATGTTGGGGCTGGCGATCGGTGCCGTGGTGGGCTGGTCAAGGCTGGTGCTCGGCGCGCACAGTCCGAGCGAGGTCGTCCTGGGCTGGCTGCTGGGGCTGGGCATCAGTCTGGTCGCCTGCAAGGCGATGAAGGGTCAGTCCCTGTCTCCGGATTGGACCCGGTTTGCGGGAATGCTGCTGTTGTTTACCTTCAGTCCCTCCCTGTCCGGCTATCTCCCCACCCACAAATGGGAAGTCGGGATCGCCTTGACGCTGTCGGGCCATTCACGGCCTTACGCACGGCAGGATCTCTATCGCCCGGCGAGATGGATGGCGACTGAATCGCTCCGGCTCAGGTAGATAACCGGTCGCCCTACCTGCCATCAAGTCGAACGCCCACGGCTTCGCGTCTCAAGCGCTCGCGCGTACCGCGCGTAGCCGCAACCGCAAAGGCGGATGCATGCTGAGCCAAGTGGGGTGTGGATGGCTGATGGCGAGTCCCTCACGCAAGGCATCGCCCGCCCCGGCGCCCACTGCCCGGGCGGCACACCGGTCGGCATCCAGTTCGAAGGCCCAGTGCACCATCAGCCAGACGAGCAGGAAGCCGCCCGTTTCGAGCCAGGTGGCGAGCGATTTCAGGTCATCCGGCAGCAACACGGTAAAGACCAGAAGTGGCAGGAGCGCAGCGAGCCGATGGCGCAGGGTGGCGTGGACGGCGGCGCGTGCCAGCAGGAATTGCAGCGCGGACGGCGTCAGCCGACTCGCCAAACCGGTGGAGACGAACACTTCGCACTGCCTGGGCAGCAGGCCGGCGGTCAGCACGAACGGCATCGCATGGTCGAAGAGCGTGACGGGCGGGACGGCCAGTCCGGCCGTCTTCAAGCGGGCCCTTTCCCGTTCGATGGTAGCGTCGAGGACAGAGGTGCCGCTGGGGCTGAGCGCCATTGCCCGGCAGAGCGCCGGGCCGAACCCGAAACCGAGCACCACGAGCATGCCCTGGTAGAGGGCAGACCCGACGAGGTAGGCGTGCGTGTGCGCCCAGGCCGCCGGCACCAGCAGATCGGGGCCGAAATAGGCGAGGCTGCTCGCGATCAGGAACAGCCAGGTGAGCCGGGGGGAAGATGGAATCATCGGACGGATCGATGCATGCGGGGGCACGCGGACATTCCGATAGTGTACGTGCCCAATGTCCGGACTGGACGAAATCAGGCCATCCTGGTTGCCCCGATGCCAGTGCCTGCCGCGGCAGCAGTTTTGCTCGGCCTTGGCACACCTCCTAGAATGGTCTGACGCCGTGTCCCATGAGAATGTCTTGCCAGATAGCCTGTTCAAATTCCTGATCGTCCTTGCCATGCTGGTTGCGACGCCGGCGCATGCGCTGACGGTGGAGGTGAATGCGCCCGATGAAATCAAGGCCTTGCTGACGCAGCATCTGGAAACGGCAAGGGCGGCGCGGCAGGGCGAGAAGCTGGACGCCGAGGAAATCGCACGGCTGCAGCAGCAAAGCGAGCAGACGGCACGCGATCTGCTGGCAACCGAGGGCTATTTTTCGCCGCAGGTGGAGAGCACGCTGGAACGGGTGGGTGACGACTGGCGGGTGGATTACCGGGTCGATCCCGGCGCACGCACCATGGTGCGCAGCGTGAAGCTGGTTTTCGACGGTGCCGTGAAAACACGTGCCGACGCGGCCGCTCTGCGGGGACGTATCGAACGCAGTTTTCCGCTGAAGCCGGGCATGCCGTTTCGCCAGGCGGACTGGACGGCGGCCAAGCTGGCGGTGCTGCAGCCGCTGCTGGCTGTGCGTTACCCGGCAGCACAACTGGCGGCGAGCGAAGCGCGCATCGACCCCGCCGTGCAGGCAGCCGACCTGACGCTGACGATCGACAGCGGCCCGGCATTTTTCTATGGCGAGCCGGTCATCAGCGGCGTTCAGCGCTATCCCGTGTCGATCGCCCGCAACCTCAATCCGGCCAAACCGGGTAAACCGTTTCGCCAGCAGGATCTGCTCGATTACCAGCGGGCGCTGGAAACGAGCGGCTATTATGCGCAGGCCGCGGTCAGCATCGATCCCGATCCCGCACGGGCGGCAGCGGTGCCGATCCGCGTCGAGGTGGTGGAGCGGCCGGAAAAGCGGTTCAGCGTCGGCGCGGGGGTGAGCACGGATACCGGCGCGCGGGTGCAGGTG
>DATCTE010000420.1:0-3373 GCA_036568085.1 Thiobacillus sp. | reverse complement strand
CGGTACGGGCGTTGATGATGACCTTGGCCATGCCCTGTGCCGGGTTGACGTCGAGGCTTTCGATCGCGCCCAGGAATGCCACGCGTGCGTCATCCCCCACCGGCGTCTTCACCTGGATCACCCGGCCGTTCAGCGCGTGCGCCGTGTCCTTGCCGAAGCGCGCGTTCACCGCGTCGACCACGCGGCTGGCGGTGGTGAAATCGCTCTGCATCAGTTCCAGGTTGATGCTGCCGGACTGGCCCAGCGCGGTGGCGACACTGCGTTCGACCGTCGCGCCGCCGGGGATGCGTCCCACGCTCAGATGATTGATCTGCACCTTGCTGCCACTGGCCGACGCGCCGGCGCCGCTGACCACCAGGTTGCCCTGCGCCATGGCGTAGACCTGGCCGTCGGCGCCTTTCAGCGGCGTCATCACCAGCGTGCCGCCGCGCAGGCTCTTGGCGTTGCCCATCGACGACACCGTGATGTCGATGTCCTGGCCGGCCTGGGCGAACGGCGGCAGGTCGGCCGTCACCATCACCGCCGCCACGTTCTTCAGCTGCATGTTGGTGCCGGGCGGCAGGTTGACGCCCATCTGCATCAGCATGTTGGTAATGCTCTGGGTGGTGAACGGTGTCTGCGTGGTCTGGTCGCCGGTGCCGTCGAGACCCACCACCAGGCCGTAGCCGATCAGCTGGTTGACGCGCACGCCCTGGATGGCGGCGATGTCCTTGATGCGTTCGGCCTGCGCGCCACCGCTCATCGCAAGCGCTGCCAGCAGAAACAGATGCGGAATTCTCATCGTGCCCACCATTTACAAGGGAATGAAACTCAGGAAGAAGCGCGCCATCCAGCTCATCACCTCGGCCGAGTCGAACTTGGCGCTGGAACGGTATTCGATGCGCGCATCCGCCACCTTGGCCGACGACACGGTATTGCCCGCCTGAATGGTGTCGGGCTGCACCACGCCGGACAGGCGGATGTATTCGGTGCTCTTGTCGAGCGCAATCTGTTTCTCGCCAGCGACCACCATGTTGCCGTTCGGCAGCACGTCGGTGACGGTGACGGTGATGTTGCCGGTGAAGAGGTTGCTGGAATCGACCGCCGACTTGTCGTCGTATGAAGTCGACGAATCGGCCTTCACGCCGGCACCCTGGAAGGCTTTGAGCGGCAGATTGGCGACGGCGCTGATCGACGAATCGACCGCGCCGGTTTTCGCCCCGCTGGACGCCGCCTTCTTGCCTGCCTGGGTCTTTTCGTTGATGACGATGGTCAGCACGTCGCCGACCTGGCGTGCGCGCCGGTCTTCGAACAGCGGGCGGTAGGCGGCGGTCTGGTAGATGGCGCCATTGGCAGCCGCCTGGACAGGCTGTGCCTGCGGACGCGCTGTGGTGGGCTGCTGCACGATGGACGACGGCGTGGTCCCGCAGCCCACCGGCCCCAGCAATACAACCAGCAATCCGAATGCGCGCGACATCTTCATGGCAAACCTCAGAGCTGGGTCAGGCGCTGCAACATCTGGTCGGATGTCGTGATCGCCTTGCTGTTGATCTCGTACGCGCGCTGGGTCTGGATCATGTTGACCATCTCCTCCACCACGTTGACGTTCGAGGTCTCGACGTAGCCCTGATTCAGCGTGCCGGCGCCGTTGCTGCCGGGCGCGTTGGAACTCGGCGTGCCCGAGGCGGCGGTTTCGGCGTAGAGGTTCTCGCCCAGGCTCTGCAGGCCGGCCGGGTTGACGAACATCGCCAGCTGCAGGGTGCCGACCGTCACCGGCGTGGCCGATCCTGCCTGCTGCACCGACACCGTGCCGTCGCGCGCGATGGTCAGGGTCTGCGTGTCGGGCGGAATGGTAATGGCCGGCTGCACCGCATAGCCGCTGGACGTGACCAGCTGGCCGTTGGAATCGGCCTGGAACGAGCCGTCGCGCGTGTAGGCGGTGGTGCCGTCGGGCATCAGCACCTGGAAGAAACCGTTGCCCTGGATCGCCACGTCCTTGGCGTTGCCGGTCTGCTGCAGGTTGCCCTGGGTGAAGATGCGCTCGGTCGCCACCGTTCTCACGCCGGTGCCGATCTGCAGGCCCGAAGGCAGCTGCGTCTGTTCGGACGACTGTGCACCAGGCTGGCGGATGGTCTGATACAGCAGGTCCTCGAACACCGCACGCGCACGCTTGAAACCGCTGGTACTGACGTTGGCGAGGTTGTTGGAAATCACGTCCATCTGCGTCTGCTGCGCATCCAGACCGGTTTTGGCAATCCACAGTGAGCGAATCATGTCGGCTCCTTCAAAGAATCAGGTGGGGGGTCAGCTCATCGACAGCAGTTGTCCTGCCTTGGTGTCGTTGCTTTCGGCGTTCTGCAGCAGCTTCATGTTCATGTCGAACGCGCGCGCCAGCGAAATCATGTTGACCATCGCGTCGACGACGTTGACGTTGGAGGACTCCAGCGCGCCGCTGACCAGCTTCACGTTGGGGTCCGTGTCGGCCGAGCTGCCGTCCTTCAAACGAAACAGCCCGTCGTCGCCGCGCACCAGGTCGGCGGTGGTCGGATTCACCAGCTTCAGCTTGCCGACCGAGGTCAGACCAGTCGCGGCGGACCCATCGGGTACCAGCGAAATGGTGCCGTCCTTGCCGATGGCGACGTTGCGGCCGGGCGGGATCGACAGCGGACCGCCGTCGCCCATGACGTTGAGGCCGTCGTGGGTCTGCAGCACGCCGTTCTCGTCCAGCTTCAGGCTGCCGTTGCGGGTATAGGCTTCGCTGCCGTCGGCGGCCTGCACCGTAATCCAGCCATCGCCCTGCACCGCCACGTCGAGTTCGCGCCCGGTCTGCTGGATCGCACCGGCGCGGAAATCGCTGCCGGTGGTGGAGTCGACCACGAAAGCCCGGGTGGGCAGGATCGCCCCCTGCACCGGCACCGCGCGGAACTGGTCGATCTGCGCACGGAAACCCGTGGTGGTCGCGTTCGCCAGGTTGTTCGACGTGGTCGCTTGCTGCTCCAGCGCGTGCTTGGCGCCTGTCATGGCGGTGTAGATGAGACGATCCATGCGGCCTCCCTAAATGCTCACGGCATCAACGCAGGTTGACCAGGGTTTGCATCACCTGATCCTGGGTCTTGATCGTCTGCGCGTTGGCCTGATACACCCGCTGCGCAGTGATCATGTTGACCAGTTCGGCCGTGAGGTCGACGTTGGAGTCTTCCACTGCCGACGACTGCAGCACGCCCAGGCTGCCCGAGTCGGGCGTGCCAACCAGCGGCGTGCCCGACGTCGCGGTCTCGGCCCACATGTTGTTGCCCAGCGGCTGCAGGCCGTTGGGGTTGGCGAAGTTGGCCAGCACCACCTGGCCCAGCACCGCCGACTGGCCGTTGGTATAGCGGCCCAGAATCATGCCGTC